>JANOOW010000600.1:0-3102 GCA_031421555.1 Hyphomicrobiaceae bacterium
CGCCGCCGCCTGACGGCAAAGGCGCTGGCAAGGATGAGCCGCCAGCGAAGCAGGCGCTTGCCTTCAGTTACGACGAGAAGGCGTTCGAGCAGGTATTCGGCAAGGCCGGCGAGGACGGTCGCCCGGCCAATCTGGCCGACAAGTACTGGAACAAGGACAGCAAATCGGTCAAGGGCGACGTGCTGTTCAATCAGTTGCGCTGGGCCGAGGGCAAGATCGGCAAGGCGCTGCCGATGCTCGGCGCACCGCCTGAGGGCACCGATTACACCGTCACCGTGGCGCCGGAACTCAACGTCGAAATCCCGGCCGATGATCCATCGGTGCGCGGATTCTTTGCGATTGCGCGCAAGCACGATGTCAGTCAGGCGTTCGTCGATGAAGTGATTGCCGAAGTCGCCAAGAACATCTCGGGCGGCACCGAAGCGACTCTCAACGATGAACTCGGCAAGCTCGGTAACGGCGTCACGCAGCGACTCAAGGACATGGACGATTTCCTGGGCGTGACCGTCAGCAAAGAACAGGCGACCGAGATCAAATCGCTGCTGACCTCGGCCGCCGCATTCGAGGCACTCGAAGCGCTGGTCAAGAAATCGGCGGCACCGCAGTTTCGCGGCAAGGACGACGATCTGGCGCCGGAAGGTGCGGACGACCTCAAGGCCGAGTGGGAGAAGCAGTATTTCGCCAAGAACGAACAGGGCGAACGGCTGGTCGCCATCGACCCGGCCTACAAGCGCAGGGTCGAGGTGCTACGTGACCGCGTGTTTGGGACTGCCAGGCACGATGCCCAGGGGCGCGTGGTGACGGGCTGAGTCCATAATGACGGGGAACGCGACGGGGAAAACGCCGCGCCCCCCTGACCAACCGACCGATACAGGAGGTCGAGATGGCTACTGCAGATAGTATCGAAAAACGGCGCGAGTACATGCGTGTTTACTTGCGTAAGTGGAACGCAGAGAACCCTGAAAGGAAACGCGCACTGCATGCAAGGTGGCGCAAGGCCAATCCTGAGAAATTTCGAGCAAGTCAACGCAAGTGGTGGTCGGCAAATAAGGAAAAGGTCCGTGAGCGGCAGCGTGCTTATGCCAAGAAAAATCCCGACAAGATCCGTGCTCGTTACCGCAGATACCGGGATAAAAACCCCGATCAGTTCCGCGCCCATCGTCGCAAACTAAAAGGATTGCCGGAAGCAACCAGGCCTTGCCCTGAATTATGCGAATGCTGTGGTGGTCCGCCCACTGGGAGACAATCGCTGCACCTCGATCACGACCACGAAACTGGTGCATTCCGTGGCTGGCTTTGCTCGGTATGTAATACCGCCATTGGCTTGCTCGGAGACAATCTTAAAGGGGCGCAAAAGGCGGTCACGTATCTCTCGGCTGTGAGTAAACCCTTGACACCAACTTGAGGCACAGATAGTTTTGCCGCAACTGGCAATCGGAATTACCTCGTTCGAGGCCCGATCAAGCCATTGGTAACGGCCGACACCAAGATCGGCAAGTTCCGGCCCGAGACCATCGGACTTACCGGAGCGAAGTACACAAGTCCTTCGCTCGTGGAGAAGTTCGATGTCCATCTACCTCAGTGATGCGGCACAATCCGAATTTGATGCCGAGGTCAAGCACTTGTACCAGGGTGCTGCGCTGCTGAACGGCACTACCCGTGTACGTCGCAACGTAGTTGGCAACATCGTCAACTTCCGTCTGACTGGCAAGGGCATTGCCAAGCAGAAGGCGATCCAGGCGGATGTGGTGCCGATGAACGTCACCCACGTCAATCGGCCCGGCACCATGCAGAACTGGCACGCTGCCGATTACACCGACATCTTCGCGCAGGCCGAGGTGAATTTCGACGAGAAGCAGGAACTCGCCAAGTCGATCGCGATGGCGATGGGCCGGCGTTCCGACCAGATCATCATCGACCTCGCATTCGCAACCGACGCCGTCGCCAATGTCGCGGCAGTCGATACCAACGTCGGCGGCACTGCTTCCGGCTTCAACCTCGACAAGCTGCTGCGGCTGTCGCGCATCCTGACCGCCAATGGCGTGCCGCCGATGGGTCGGCATCTCGCGGTCACCGCGCGCGCGCTGGAACAGGCTTTGCTGGTCGCGCAGTTCTCGAGTGCCGACTACAACGGCATTCGCGCGCTGATGAGCGGCGATATCAAGAGCTTCGGCGGCTTCATGTGGCACGTATTCGATGACCGCACCGCGACCGGCGCTGAGGGCGGTCTGCCGATCGTGTCGGGTGTCATTCGTCAGGGCTGGGCCTGGCATGAGGAAGCAGCCGGACTCGCGACTGGCATCGAGTTCTCGACCGAGATCAACTATGTGCCGGAGAAAACCTCGTTTCTCTGCACCGGCAAGTTCAAGGCGACCTCGGTCGGCATCGACGTGACCGGCATCCAAGGCGTGCAGTACACCGAGTAATCGGCGCACCGGAAACAGGAGAGAGAGACATGGCTTTCATTCGTGATGGACTCTACTGCGCCAACCCGTCGGCCCCGCCCGGTTCGCGCATCTGGACTTACCAGTCGCTCGACACCCACGCGACGATGGACACGGTCGGTTACTTCAACAACGCTGCCCGCGAACTCGGACTTGGCGACAAGATCGAGACCACGGTGGTGACCGGCTCGATCAAGGCGCCGACCGGCATCACGGCGCGCGGCACGACCTACGTCAATTCGCTCGCTGCTGCGGCGGTGGACGTGGTGGACATAGTGGTACACGCCGCGACCGATTCGGACTGAGCCGTCTTGGTCTTTGGTTAACGGGGCCGGCCGGATCGATCCGGGTGGCCCTTTTTCGTGAGGAGAGAGTGACATGCCAGCAAGTGCAAGTGGACGGCAAAGCATCATTGACATGGGTACCGGCATTCCGTCCAGCAAGTCGGTGACCGTTACCCTGACGCAAGTAGCGGCTCCGGCTGGTGGAACCGGCGCTGCAGCGGGCGGCTACGATACCGCCGGGAACCGCGATCTGGCGATTGCCAGCATCAACGCCGCGCGCACCGACATCATTGCGCTGCGCACGGTATTGGTGGATCTCGGCCTGATCACCTGATGGCCGTCCGGGCCTTCACTGTCCTTGACAACAACCTGCG
>JANOOW010000601.1:0-8477 GCA_031421555.1 Hyphomicrobiaceae bacterium
GCCAAAACCGTTTGATGTTCCAGTGCAATTATGTATTTCATTTTGTGCAGCTTACAGTGTTATTTTGGTAGACGAGCCATGCACCGCGTGCTGATCGTTTTAGCTCTTTTGCCCACCGGATACGAGTAATCGGTAGCCTACGCGCGCCATCCACTGGGCGCGTGCTCGATAGGCTTCGAAGACGCGCTTGGCTGCCGCCTCGTCCGGAGAGGGAGCGACGCCGATCACATCGCGGGCGATGACCATCCAGTCAACGCCGTCTGCGACGGCGTCAAGCACCCGAAGGTACACCACTAAATGGTCGCGATCGAAAGCCGTGAGCTGGTCACTGTCGAGTGGTGTGGCGACGGCTTCGGCGGCCGCAGGACCCGCTGGTTTGTCAGTCATAGGAGGTTCCTCTCCGAGCAAGAACCGTAGCAACATTGCTCAATCCGCTTTACACACTATAGGTGATAAACTGAAACGCCGACATCAGCCAATCGACTCCGCATGGATATGCGGAAGCTGGTCGGGCGAAATGCGAAGCGGATCAGGGTCAGCAAGGGGCTGACGCAAGAAGCTTTTGCCGAGCGCTCAGGTTTCAGCCAGCAGTACATCAGCGGCCTCGAGCGCGGCCGCCGCAACCCCAGTATCGTGACGATTTTCGAACTCGCGCAGGCGTTGGGTGTCAGCCATATGGACCTGTTGCGGCCTGACAAACGTAAGTAGATAGCTGAAGACGACTTCCGAGTTTGGCGCGTATTCCCGCACCTGCCTTCCCGTTCCGTCTTTTTCCCGCTTTTCCCAATTGCGATGGCAAGGTCTTCGCTAGAACATCGCGCGCACATAGACTTGGGCGCGAGGAGACGAACATGTCGAGTTACGAAGATTGGCTGCCAACGACAATTATAAGGCCAGAAGACAGAACCGATGATGAGTTTTGGGAATCAGAAGGGTAATGGCGAAAACAGGGTTATCACGGTCATCAATTTACGCTTATGTGGCCAGCGGTATCTTCCCCAGACAACGCCAACTGGGCGCCAGACGCATCGCGTGGTTGGCCTCAGAGATTCAAGCTTGGATCGCGACCCGGCCTTGAAATTTTCTGAAAGCGTAGGCAGCAAAATCTGCGAAAGCTACGCTGTCAATAGAGCCCTTCAACGGTGGTTACCGACATAAAAGGCAAACACCAGTTCGATCGATTTTTTCGACGCAACGGCACAATTGCGCTCCGGATTCGCACGGCTAGCGTCCCGAGGACGCCCAACTTCCGCAGCTACTCGTCAAGCTGACTGCTTTGATGAACGTGCGGCAAGCGCTAGAGTGCAAAAGCATGATCAAAATACTGCCACGCCCAAGCGGCCGGTATCCCGGCTACGGGTCTAAAGCAAACCATTTGCCTTCAGAGCGCCGACTTTCCGGCTTGGATCTAGCGTCGTCAACGGACACTTCGCAGGGCTCGTTGGTACCCGCATGGTACCCATAGCCAACTAAACATCCACCCAATTCTTACTAAGCTATTGAAATTATTGGTACCGCTGCCCCGGCTTGAACGGGGGACCCCTAGATCCACAATCTAGTGCTCTAACCAACTGAGCTACAGCGGCTCTGGTCAGCGCCGGCTAGGGCGCTCGACCTTTAGATTGTTTACAACGACAAACACCCTGCCGCCGTCAAGCGAAATGCGCGTCATCGCTCGTTCCATCGCGCAAATGTTCGCGCAAACCTTAGGTTTTCGGCTGAACCTTTTGTGCTGCTTCGGTCATCAAGCGGCCGAGCTCCTGCGCCTGGTTGGCGTACGCCTGCATCTGGCGCTGCGCATGCTTCTGCTGGATCTCGAAGTACTCTTTCATGTCACGAGCCTTCGACAATTCAGTCGCGAGCGTGAAGCCTGCATCGACGTTCTGCTCAGCGAACCGCATTGCCTTGGTCTGAATATCGAGGGCGGTCTGCGTTACGGTGCCGGAAGACTTCGTTACCATGTCCTGCGCGCGGCGTGCCATCTCGACGAACTGCATGTACGCCGACCGGCTCTGCTCGACGTTGCGCTCGGCCAACTGCCGGACAGGCTCTGGGATCTCCATTGGAGGCATCTGCGGCATCTGAGACTTGAAATCCATGGTCTTAGCTCCTGAAAATGAGTATTACGCGGCCAATGCAGCATTGATGGACGCCAATATAGCACAAGATGCGAGGCGAACCAGAGGGATACGCGCTCCTGGCGTAACCAATGCTCTCGCCAAGGCAGCATAGATATTGGTATTGCTATCCTAAGTGGTTATTCCAGTTGGACAGCCTTTGGATGTGAATGTCACCAGACCACGCGACCTTGATCGTGCGGGTGCAACCCCGCTGACGGGAGAGGCGTGGCTGGCGGGACAGCCCGGCCCCGTTCTGCTCGTCGATCCGGCAACGCATCGGCTGAGCGCCTGCAATGCGGCGGGAGCTGCCTGCCTGGGACTGGGTGATGTGCGAACGCTGGACTTCGATCCATCCATGCCCGGCTGGGGGCCGATCAAATCGCAGGCGCTCCTCGGCCCGCAAGCCGAGCCGCGAGAAGACACCTTGTTGTTTTGGACGCCCTCGGGGCCGAAAGCGGTGACAGCGCGCCTCGAGGCGGTACGCCAGGAAGGCCGTGCGCTCGTCATGGTCGTGATTGGCCCGCGGGCGACTACCCCGGTGCCCGACGCCGAGCCACAGCCTGCACCAGCACCCCGGGATGATCTGGCGACGTTGCGCGAGATAGCACGGCGGATCCGCGCCGGGAGCCAGGCGCTGCAGGCGGCCGAAGTTGCGACTTCGCGCGATGATGAAAGGCCGGCTGAGCCAGCCGAAGTCGGTCGCCCGGCAGGTCCTACCGGCAAGCCTCAGTTTCCGCCGCCGCTGAACTTCGAGCAGCTGGTGTTTCCTTTTGGCGACGGGGAAGCCGGATCCACGCCCGGCCGTCAGCCATCGGCAACCGCCAACAGGAGACTGCGGCGCGATCGTTCGAGAGCACCATCGGCGTTGGCCACCTTGGCTCATGAATTACGGACGCCGCTGAGCGCCATCGTGTCGCTCGCCGAAATCATGCGCGACGAGCGTCTCGGGGCCATGGGCAATGCGCGGTACAAAGCCTATGCCGGCGATATCCACGACAGCGCGCTGCACACATTGGATCTGGTTCATGCGATGGTCGAGGGCGAGGGAGACGCCTCGCCTGGCAACCGGGAGCATCGCGATTTCGACGAGGTCGATCTCAGCGCAATCGCTCAAAGTTGCGGTCTCGCGATGGGGCCCGTTGCTGCGCGGGCGGGGATCGAAATCGAAACCGCTCTTTGCCAATCTGTGCTGCTGGTATTGGCAAACGCGCGGGCCATCCGGCAAATGATCTTCAACCTGCTGTCGAACGCGCTGCGGTACACGCCGCACGGCGGCCTGATAACAATCGTGACGCGGGCCATCGCCGGTCAAAAAGCGCAACTCGAGGTGACCGACACCGGTACCGGCATGAGCCAGACGGAGATCACACGCATCTTGGCGCCAGCGGGTTCCAGTCGCGCAAACATGGCCTCTCTCAACGGCAGCGGAGCGGGCATCGGCCTGCCTTTAGTGCGCCAACTCGCCGACGCCCACGGCGCCGTACTGGAGATCAAGAGCGATCCTCAAATTGGCACGCAGGTTACCATCACGTTCGCGAGCAATACTGTCATTCTCACTTGACCCGCGCGCATTTCCGCCTGATCGCGCTTCTGAGTTTCTCCGCGCTCGCGACAGCTGGCATGATTTGGAACGGCAGCCGCGAAACGCTCGGCGCCTCACTATCGGTCCTCGAACAATATCCCGTTGCCTTCACCTGCGCCTTCACCGTTTGGGCGCTGATCGCTAACTGCCTGATCGTGCCGGCCGGCTCGCTCTCGCTGATCATCGGCGGCGCGGCTCTGGGTACGTTTCTGCCGGCCGCGATCTGGTTCGCCGCACAACTTGCCTCCGCGCCTTTCATTCACCGCGCCGCTTCGGATCGCGTGGTCCGGCAGCGGTTGATCGAGCGCTATCTCGGCGCGTCGGCAACGAAGTTGATGGCGCGTGCCGCGCGCGACGGAATTTGGGCGAGCGTCGTGTTGCGCTTGACGCCTATCCTACCGAGCGCACCCGCAGCTTTGATTGCAGCAGGAATCGGCATTTCCCTCCGCTCGTTCTTGATTGGATCCAGTTTGGCCGGCTGGGTTCGCCCGCTTTACTTTGCGAGCATCGGAGCGGCGGCCGGCTCCTACGCCCGCGCGGAGAACATATCGCCCACCTCCGGCATCACAGCGCCCCTGATCGTGCTGGGCTGCGTCAGCATCGTCTTGTTTGCAGCACGGCTCTACGCAAGCTGCGACGAAGTTTAATGCGCCTCACGTCAGAGATTGCAGACGCACGCGCACGTCATCGGGCAGTGCT
This sequence comes from Hyphomicrobiaceae bacterium, assembly GCA_031421555.1. Taxonomy (GTDB): domain Bacteria; phylum Pseudomonadota; class Alphaproteobacteria; order Rhizobiales; family Hyphomicrobiaceae; genus JAKFWF01. Next base: position 4,402 of record JANOOW010000601.1, read on the forward strand.
GCGGACGCGCGGCTCGTCTGATCGAAAATCACCACGATGCATTCCCCGGTCGCTGTGCACGCTCCGCTCGTGACGTCGAATACGCCGTGCACCATGAGCAATGATTTCGTACCGATCTTGTGGATGCGGGTGCCGACGTCGACTGCGCCGGGATAGGACAACTCCTGCACATAGTCGATTACGGTTTTCACCATCACCAGGTCGAGATCGCGCCCGCCTGCCTTCAGCAGTTGATAGATGACGATGCATCGCGCCTCTTCGAAGAACATCGGCGTCACCGCATTGTTGACGTGACCGATCGCATCGAGATCGCTGTAGCGTAAGGCAACGCGCGTCCAGGCCCGGAACGTTTCGCGCGAGCGTAGATCTGGCAGAGCGGTGGAGGGGGATAAAGGATTCAAGGTCATCTTCCTATTTTGACTCGAAAGCGGAAGGGGAAGCGCGATCCGCCCACGCTATGAACCTTTCGGTTGGTCGTCACGTCCAAGGGGTAAGCCAATAGATGGACCTCCCCGATGCAAACTTTACCGATCATTGCCGCCGAAGCTCAAGCCGATGAAATCGAGGCTCTGCTGCCCTGGTTTGTCACGGGTCGATTGACGTCTGCGGAGCAGGCGGATTTTGCGGCTTGCATCGACGCCAATCCGAGCCGCACCGCCCATGTTGTATTGGCGCGGGAAGAGCGCATCATCAGCATCATCGCCAACGAAGCCATCTCAGGACCCTCGGCCGCGGCGCTGGATCGCTTGATGACGGCGATCGCGGTCACGCCCCAGCCATGGCGGTGGGTGGCGCCATCCCTCGCATCGATCTGGAGCGGAGCGGCGGCCTACTTGCCGAGCCTTTCGCCGCGTGGCCTGGGGTTTGCAGCAACAACAGCGCTGATAGCACTCGTGGCGCAGGCGATCACGATCAGCTCACTGCTGCCGCGTGCTGACTCCGTGTACAAACCGGCTTCGGTTCCTGGACTGGCGCAAACTGCCAGCGGCGTCGAGATACTCGTTGCACTGCAACCGAACGTGACCGCAACGGGCCTCACGTCCGCTCTCATCGAATTGAACGCAACCGTGATCGACGGACCGAGAAGTGGCCTCTACCGCCTTCGTATCGGATCCGGAAAAGTCGCCCCCGGTGTCGCCACGCAGATCACAGCCAAGGTCAAGGCAAGACTAGACGTTTTCGCTTTCGTTGGCCTCACCGCAAGTAAGCCATGAAGGAAGTATCCATGCTCGTCCTGTTCGCCTCGCTACGTTCGACGATCGGCTCCTTCATTGCCGCTCTCCTCGTCATAACCCCGCTCTCGACAGCGACGCTCGCCAAGGGCGGCAAACACCAAGAGCACAAAAGGGGCGACGACAAAGACCAGAATGGGTCCAACGACGGCAAGCCAAGGCGCGACGACGGCAAGTCGAAGAAGGAGAAAGAGGCACGGAAAACGAAGGAGCCCGGACCGTCCGGCAAACAGAAGCAGGCGGAGCACAATGACCGGTCCGGCTCGAATAGAGGCCATAAGCAAAAAGAGGCCAAGTCGAAGCAGGACGACCGGCGCGATCGAAAGGCGCCCAGGACTGCTCACGGCGACAAGGATCGCGGCAGACGAGACCATGCCAGGGTGCTGGAGCGGCGGCCACACCGGTTCATCGCGCTGCCGGCCAGCCCGTTCACGTTTGCCCCCACCCGCTTCGGTTTCGATCAACCGTCCTTTGCAAAGCCTCAACGCGCGACACGATCGACCATTCCGCCAGCCAACGACCTCAGGCGCTCGCGCACGAGAGAAGTCGTCTTGGCAGTTCCTGACGACGTCAGTGACGGCGACACGATTACCCTCGGCACTGGCCTGTCGCTGGAAGTCACTGTGCAAAAACGTCTGCCGCTGCTGGGTATGAAAATCGTCCGCCTTCGCGTTCCCGAGGGCCGCGATGTCACGCAGGCCCTGACCGGCGTGATCGAGCGGTCGGCAACCGACGGGCGCATTCTCGAGGTACAACCCAACTTCATCTTCGAGACCGCGCAGGCAGCCACCATTGGCGCGATGAAATTTTCCGTCCCACAGTACGCGACAGAGGCGGTCCGCCTGGGCGAGGCACATCGGATCGCGCTCGGCCGCAACGTCCGCGTCGCCGTCATCGACACGGGCCTCGATGGTTCCCACCCGGAACTGAGCGGCGTCTCGATCGAGACGTTTGACGCGATCGGTGAAGGCATCCCGGCGAGCGAAGCGCACGGCACCGCTGTTGCCGGCATCGTTGCGGCGCGGCAGCAGATCCGCGGCATGGCGCCAGATGCGCGCGTGCTGGCGGTTCGCGCCTTCGCGGCCGGCTCCGGCCAGCGTGCAGAGGCAACGACGCTCTCCATCATCAACGGCATTCATTGGGCGATCGCGAACGGCGCTCGCGTCATCAACATGAGCTTCGTCGGGCCGAAGGATGCGCTGCTTCAACGGGCCATCGAGGCGGGCATCGCGAAAGGCGTGATCTTCGTCGCGGCGGCCGGCAACGGCGGACCCTTGGCCGAGCACGCCTATCCCGCCGCCTACAACGGCGTTATCGCCGTGACCGCGATCGACAGTAACGACCAGCTGTATGGCATGGCCAACCGCGGCGACTACATCGCCTTGGCGGCACCCGGGGTCGACATTCTCGCTCCGGCGCCGAACTCGGCTTATGAGATGTCGTCCGGCACGTCGCTCGCGGCAGCGCACGTGTCAGGCATCATCGCGCTCATGCTCGAGCGGCGGCCGTCACTTTCGACAGAGGAGGCGCGAGACATACTCAGGCGCACCGCGCGCGATCCAGATCAGGCGGCGATGGCGAACGGCCTAGGTGCCGGCATTATCGACGCCGCTCGTGCCGTCGCCGAGATCAAGTGAGCGTCAGGTGCGCGGGAGCGGTCAATTATCGCGTGCCATTTGCATTCGCCCGATCCGCTTGCAGCCCGTTGACGTAGGCAACGGCGGCGCACACGAAAAACCCGGCGAAAGCCATCGTCGTGGTCAGCCGGAAGACGGGCTTGAGGATCGGGCTTGCTGCTCCGATGCCGATCGTCGAGCCACAAGTCGTCACAAAGAACAAGCCTTGCAAGGCGTAGAGCACAATTGCAGCCAACCCTAGCCCCACGCACCATTTTGCCAAGGCACTTGAGCGTCCTTGCAGCATCTCCCGCTTACGAATGGATGAAGCGAGCGCGGCGAGCAATAGGACCGATGGCACGGCAAAAATCGCCTGCACCATGAGCCACTCGCCGGCCGCGCTCCAGCGCAGGCCCGAAGAAGCGAAGCGGCAACCCTCGCCTTGAAAGCCCGATGCGACGAGGTTGGCGAAAGCCAGAGCACCCATCACGGCAACGATAGCCGGAACTGCAATCGCAAAGACAGTGCGGTTCATTGGCTACTCCAAGCCGGCGGAAAGCATGCGCATGATAGTCCTTCGGGGAGCCTCCAAGCCTTGGCACATGCTGCGACCCTTCCCTCTTGCTTTCCCGAAACGGCCACGGCAATGGGCGTATCCGGGATCACGTCCGATCGATGAAAGTAGCATCGCCGGTGAGCAATCCGTTCGGCACAGATTGTCACCCATGTCTTAGGTACAATCTGTTACCTATGTGTCCGGGCCGGACAACGTGTGAATTGGTGATCCCGGAGGGTCTCGAACCCCCGACCTAGAGTTTAGGAAACTCTCGCTCTATCCAGCTGAGCTACGGGACCGATCGCCGTGAGGGTGAGCCATAGCATATGACGGGGACGTCAGCCAACCGGTCCGGCATGCGGGAAATCGTCGACGACGAAAGCCATCCGCGCACACGATCTCGATCTTTAGCACGGCATGTAACGCCGCGCCACCAGTGACCCACCTAGGGCGAGCGCGTCACCCGGTGCGATACGATTTGGCATGGATCGGTTGGCACCTCGTTCGAGTTGGCTTGCGGTGGCGTTGCTCGCGCTATTTATCGTGTCCGCCGGTATTGCCGGCAAGGCGTACGCCCAGACCGCCGCACCCACAACGTGCGCGCTCGAGCCGGGACCGACGCGCGCCGTCACCGGCGTGATCGATGGTGAGACGCTCAGCCTCGACGATGGC
>JANOOW010000602.1:0-8303 GCA_031421555.1 Hyphomicrobiaceae bacterium
GATTCGTAGCCGGTCGCCGGTGTCGAGCAGATAAGGGCCGTCGGTGGAAGCGACAGCCCTCGGACCGCTCAAACCGATCGGCGTTGCGCGTTGATCGCCCCACGATTGGGAGTGGGCAACTTGAACGGGTGCTTCGCCGCCACCGCGGGCGAACACCTGGTCGAGGACCGATCCGTCGCCGGTGCCGTCGGTGGCACATGCGCCCAGCATGAGTGCTGCGATTGAAGTGAGTACGGCGCTACGCGAGGACATAAACCCGTTCCTTGCATGGGATTGCGATCGTCTGGTTTTACCCGCCCAGTGGTTAAGAAACGAAGAACACGTGTGTTTCTTTGAAACGGTTAATCGTTTCGCAACTTCGAAAGCGTTCTAATCGGGCACACAGAACAATCCTCAAAAGGGACGTTTCGATATGCGCTCCAGCTCAAGCGCCAGCCCCGACGACATCGATATTGTGACGCTGTGGCGGTCGGTCAGACGCGGCTTGCCGAGGCTTGCGATCGTCTCGGCCGGTGCGGGCGTGCTGACCTTCGCCGCGCTGTCGACGATGGCGTCGCGCTATACCTCGGAAGCGCAATTGGCGATCGTTGCGAAGTCGACCAACCCGTTTCCCGATGGGCGCGACAAGCAAGGTCAAGCCGACAGCGTAACGTCGCGGATGGATAAGGAAGCGATCAACACGCAAGTGCGCGCCTTGCTGAGCACCGACCTTCTGTTGAGGGTCGCAAAGTCGATGGAGCTCGCCGAACGGCCAGAGTTCAATCCGCGCGTTGGCGATCTGGATATGTTCGGCAAGGGCATGCGGATGGCCGGTCTCGCCAAGATCCGCGAAGGGGAGACGGTCGACGATACCGTGCTCGCTTCGATCGGCCGCCAGCTCGAAATTTCGTCACCGAAGGAAAGTCGCGCGATCAACATCCGCTTTTCTTCGGCCGATCCGGCGTTGGCTGCCGATTTTGCCAATCGGCTGGCAGAAGATTACCGGTCGACACTCGTTACGGACACCGTCAGGGAAACGTCCGATGTCGTCAACGCGCTCGAGCCTAAAGTGGACCAGCTTCGCCGCGAGTTGATCGAGGCCGAGGCCGAAGTGGAACGCACGCGCGTACAAATCGATCGCACGATCGGCGGCCAGCAGAAGACACCGCTGATCGATCAACGGCTGGGCGAACTGACGGCGGAACTGTCACGCGCCGATGGGCTCAGGAGCGATGCCGAATCCAAATGGCGCACTGCCCGCGAGATGACGCAGAGCGGCACCGCCGGCTCGATGCCGGAAGCGCAAAAATCGCCGCTGATCCAGAACTTGGAGCAGCAACGGGTGCGCCTCGAACGTAACATCTCGGAGCTTTCGGCTTCGCTGCTGCCGGGTCATCCACGCATGCAACAGTTGAACGCGGACCTTGCCGGCTTGAAGCGCCAGATAGCCGGTGAGATCCAGAAGCTGACGCTGAGCATCGAAAAAGAGGCACGCGTTGCAATGCTGCGCGTCGAGTCCATCCAAAAGCAGATCAACGAGCTGAAAGGCCGCGTCATCTCGACCAGCGGCGATGATGCCAAGCTGCGTTCGATCGATGCGACGGCGCGAACCAAGCGTGGCGAGCTCGAGAGATTGCAAAAGCAACTCGAAGACAACAAGACCGTTGTCGTGACGAAGGCTGTGCCGATCGAGGCGCGCATCGTCACGCAAGCGCGTCCATCGAGTGTTGCGACGTTCCCGAAAAAGGCGCCCTTCGCGGGGCTCGCGATGGCCGGATCGTTCCTGCTCGGCATGGCCTGGATGGTTACCCGTGAGTTGTTGACTGGCGCCCGGTCCGGCGTGGGACCAAGCAGCGTACCGGGTGGCGGCAGCGGCACACGGCGTCCGCTTTCCCCTTCAACCGGTAGTATGGAACCGGCATTTGCGCGCGCAATTACTGCCGGTGCACCTGCTGTTGCTGCAGCCGCCACTCTCGAGGCGCCGGTGGCGATCGCGGCATCCAGCGATGCGGCAGCAACTCATATGGCCTCGATCGACAAGGTCGCAGGCCGGCTGATCGCAGCATCGGCGACGCAAGCAGGTTTGCGTACCATGGTGGCGCCGGAGAGTCGTTTGCTCGACGTTTCCGCGGAAGCCATCGATTTGGTGAGGGCGATCGCCGCCAGCGGCAAGCAGGTCGTCCTCGTCGACTGGAGCCTTGATGGCACTGGCTTTTCGGCGGCCCTCGGGGTGCCGAACAAGCCCGGCATGACGGATCTCCTGCACGGCGATGTGTCGTTCGAGGACGTGATCGCGCGCGTGCCTGGCAGCGAAGCCCACTTCATCGCCTGCGGTGAAGCATTGCTCGATCCCGCGATGGCCGGCGATGCCGATCGCCTAAACCTCGTGCTCGACGCACTCGACGAAGCCTACGACCACATCGTCGTCGCAGGTAACTATGATGAATCCCGCACGCTGTTCCAGACCATCGAAGGCCGCTTCGACGCTGGCGTGGCGGTTTCCGATCCTAAACGCCGTCAGCCCTTGATCGAGGACGAACCTGGCAGCTTCCTTGGCTTCGAAGTCAGCGATCTCGATGTGATCCGCTTGGAACGGAGCGAGGCGGGGGTTGCGTCCGTGCCAGCCAAAAAGCCGTTTTTCGGCCGCTCCGCCGCAAGCGTCTCTCCCGCTGAGCTGAGGACCTGAGCGCCAGGAGGGTTGCGGTACACTGCAGGCAAGCGTTCATTGTCAGTACGCGCGGCACCGTTTTGAAATGCGACAATGCAATACGCACGCTATTTGCATCACGTAGCCGTTACCCCTGTTGCGACCGTATCGAAACTGCATCGTTCATGAACCAAGCCTCGACGAGGATGCTCAAGACTGTGCTCACGGCCCTGCACTATTCAGGGATCGGGTCACTGTTTGCGCCTCTGACGCGCGGCAAGGGTGTGATCTTTACCCTGCATCAGGTGCAGCCGGACGGCGGCGCCGCGGAATCGTCGAGTCCGGCATTTGATCCAAATCGGATTCTGCGCATCACGCCCAAGTTTTTGGAGAGCGCGCTTTTGCAGGTCCGCGCGTCGGGTTTCGAGACGGTGTCTCTGGATGAGGCGATAGAGCGCATCGAAGGCCGGTCACCATCGGACAAACCGTTTGCGTGTTTCACCTTCGACGACGGCTATCGCGATAACCGCACGCATGCCTATCCGTTGCTGAAGCGGTACAATGTGCCGTTTACGATCTACGTGCCCACCGACTTTCCAGACGGCCGCGGCGAACTGTGGTGGCTCGTGCTCGAACGCGTCGTCAGGCAATCACCGGCCGTCATCGTCCAGATGGCAGGTGAGCTGCGGACGTTCGTCTGCATCACCGCTTCCGAAAAACTGAAGACCTATGATGCCATCTACTGGTGGCTGCGTAGTTTGCCAGAGGACCGGGCGCGCCAGGTCGTGCGCGACTTGGCCGCTGGCGCCAACGTCGATATCGCAGAGATTTGCCGCAACCTGATCATGACGTGGGATGAGATCCGGGAACTGGCGGCAGATCCGCTCGTGACGATCGGTGCGCATACGAAGCGTCACTACGCGGTCGCCAAACTCTCAAGCTCGGAGGCGCGATCTGAGATCGCCGGGAGCGTCGCGCGCATCGAAGCCGAGCTCGACCGGCCCTGCCGTCACTTCAGTTTCCCCTATGGCGACGAGACGAGCGCAACAAAGCGTGACTTCGATATCGCAGCCAGCCTCGGATTGGCCAGCAGCGTCACGACGCGCAAGGGTCTCATCATGGGATTGGGCCGCGACGAGCCGATGGGGTTGCCGCGTGTTTCTCTCAACGGCGATTACCAGAACCGACGCTATGTCGAAGTGTTGTTGACCGGCGCGCCGTTTGCGTTTTGGAACACCTTCAAGCGACCTGCGGCTGCAACAGGCTAGTTGCGCTTCAACTGCGTCGCATCCGAGCCGGGCTGTTGCATCCACCAGATGATCGCCCCCGCCGGGACGACCCACAAAGTGCCGGCCACGACGTAATAGAGCAGCTCGACGGCCTTGTTCGCGTTCTGCATCTGCAACACCACGGCTACCGACATCGCAAGCAGCGAGTAGACGATGATCAACGCCAACAGCGCGATCGTGCCAAGTAGTTTGCGCGTGCGGATCGTCATGACGTTGAACCCTGAAGCCGTGCCGCGCCTGTTGGGCGCATTGCCTGCGTGAGGCGCAATGCGTAACACACAGCGCGTAAGGGAACAGGAGACCGCGATCATGAGCCGCGCCGTGCCGTTTACGAGTCCGCAGCAGGTGGCCGCCGCGAATCATTCGGCATCGCTGGTGCAGTTGTGGCTACTTGCGACCGCGGGGCTCGTACTGCTGATGATCACCATTGGCGGCGCAACGCGGCTGACCGGCAGCGGGCTTTCGATCACCGAGTGGCAACCAATCATGGGTGCGATCCCGCCGCTGTCGGAAGCTGCCTGGCTCGACGCCTTCGCCAAGTACAAGACGATCCCCCAGTACGCGGAATTGAATAGGGGCATGAGCCTAGACGCGTTCAAGGCGATCTTCTGGTGGGAGTGGGGCCATAGGTTTCTCGGCCGCCTGCTCGGGTTTGCGTTCGCCGTACCGCTCGCCTGGTTCTGGATTCGCGGCCAGCTTCCCGCGCGGATGAAATTGCCGTTGGTGGCGTTGCTGGCGCTCGGCGGGATGCAAGGATTTGTCGGCTGGTTCATGGTGCAGTCGGGCTTGGCGGAGCGCACGACCGTCAGCCAGTACCGGCTGGCGATACACCTCGGCATCGCGTTCTTGATACTCGGCGGCCTCGTGTGGCTGGCGCTCGGCGTGGGGGCAAAGCGCGTTGTCCCGATCCGCTTACGCACGGTCACCCGCCAGCAGGTACAGATTGCAGCTTTGCTCGCCGGCTTGATTTTTCTGCAGGTGATTGCGGGCGCCTTCGTCGCGGGCCTGAAAGCTGGCCTTACCTACAACACCTGGCCGCTGATGGACGGGCGATTGATCCCGGCCGGACTGGGAACTCTGTCGCCGTGGTATCTCAACATCTTCGAGAACATCACGACGGTGCAATTCAATCACCGCATGATTGCCTACTTCATTGCCGCCGTTGCGCTGGTTCACGCCGCCATCGTGATCCGCACCGCGGACGATGAGCGCTTGCGAGGTTCGGCAACGTTGCTGATTGCGGCGGTGTTGGCACAGATCGCACTCGGCATCTGGACGTTGCTGGCTGTTGTCCCATTACCGCTGGGGCTCGCCCATCAAGGCGTCGCCGCCGTGCTGTTTGCGATCGCCGTCCGCCATTTGTTCGTTGTCCGCGGCGGCCTTCAATAACTGTCCGTAATGAGGATCATAACGCTTAACCGGATGCTTGCTGGCGGTGGGCTGTGATAGCGTCCCCGCCAAAGCATCAGGGGAACGCGATCGTGAGCACTGACACAAACGATTTTAGGTCTGCCTTGCGCCCGACGGCGCGCACGCTGCCTGAAAGTGGAATTTCCAAAGTCTTCAATTACGGCCGATACAAAGAGGGGCTTATTCCTCTCTGGGCCGGCGAAGGCGATCTGCCGACGCCGAAGTTCATTTGCGATGCCGCAGCCAAATCGATGGCGGCAGGCGAGACTTTCTATACCGCGCAACGCGGCATTCCCGATTTGCGCAACTCGCTCGCGCGCTACTTCACACGGATTTACGGACAGCCCTTCCAGCCGGACGAATTCTTTGTCACCGGTGGCGGCATGCAGGCTGTGCAACTCGCCGTGCAAGCCACGTGCGGCCCCGGCGACGAGGTGATCGTACCGGCACCTGCGTGGCCAAACTTTGAAGGCGCCCTCTCGATCCAAGGTGCCAAGGTCGTCACCTTGCCGATGACGCTCGAGAGCGACGGCTGGTCCCTCCCGATGGACAAGCTGTTCGCGGCCGTCACCCCGAAAACGCGGGCGATCGTCATCAACTCGCCATCGAACCCGACCGGTTGGACCGCGAGCCGCGACGAACTGGAAACCATTCTAGAATTCGCCCGCGCCAAGGGCCTGTGGATCATCGCCGACGAGATCTACGGCCGCTTCTATTTCAACGGACCGCTCGCGCCGTCTTTCCTCGAATTCCGACGCCCGGACGATCGCATCATCTTCGTCAACACGTTTTCGAAAAACTGGGCGATGACCGGCTGGCGGATCGGCTGGATGCAGGCCCCACCGGAAATCGGCAGCACGATCGAGAGCCTGATCCAGTACAACACGTCCGGCGTCGCAACTTTCATGCAGCGCGGCGCAGTAGCGGCCATCGAGGACGGCGAATCCTTCATCGCCGAACAACTCGCCCGCGCGGTGCGAGGCCGCGAAATTGTCTCGAATGCCCTGGGCGCATTCAATTCGGTGCGCAGTGTGCCACCGGACGGAGCGTTTTATTCGTTTTTTGCAATCGACGGCATGAACGACTCGATGGCGGCGGCTCTGCAGCTGATCGACGAGACCGGGGTCGGCTTGGCGCCGGGCATCGCGTTCGGGCCCGCAGCGGAAGGTTACTTCCGCGTCTGCTTCTTGCGCTCTGCCCCCTCGTTGGAAGAAGCCATGCAACGTTTGACCGGCTGGCTGCAAAAGCGCTGATCTGATCAATCGAGTTTCGGTGGATAGACATCTCCGATCGGGACGATCACCCGGTCCATCACGACCGCGACTATCACGAAAACGATTACGGCGACGATCGAATTGATCACGATCACCCGGCCCATCATCAATTGCGAGGGTGCGCTCTCGGGCGTACCGGGAACGACGTCGCCCGTTTCCGCTTGCGTCTTTGCACGCGTCAGCGGGAGCACCGCAAACAGTAACGTCCACCAAATCAAGAAGTACAACGCAAGCCCGAAGGGGATGCTCATTGGGTCACCGGGGGAGCGGACCTGAATAGACTGCGGCCCGGGCTTGAGCCGGGCCGCAGTCGCTATCAGCGTTCAATCGTCTTTAGGTTTCGGCACGCTCGGTACCGTGCCTGTCGGACGCGGCTTTTTTTCCCTTGGACCGGGCAATGATTTGCGTGCCGTCGCCTCGATCAGTGCCTTCTCCGGCTTCTCGGCGTCGTCGTCATCCTCGTCCTCATCGCGTGACTTGGCGCGCTTTGGATCACCGGCGATGAACTCGAAACCAAGCTTGGCCTCTTCACCCTTGCCGGTTACGAGCACCTTCACCGTGCCGCCGTGCTCGAGTTTCCCGAACAGGAGTTCGTCGGCAAGCGGCTTCTTGATATATTCCGTGATGACGCGCGCGAGCGGCCGCGCGCCGAACTTCTCATCGTAGCCCTTCTCGGCGATCCAGCGCGCTGCCGGCTCCGAAAGTTCGATCGTCACGCCGCGGTCTGCAAGCTGCGCTTCGAGCTGGAAGATGAACTTCTCGACCACCTTGGTGATCACCTCTTGCGGCAGGCCAGCAAATGCGATCGTCGCATCGAGCCGGTTGCGGAATTCCGGCGTGAACATTCGGTTGATCGCCTCGCTATCCTCGCCGTCACGCTTCATACGGTTGAATCCCATCGGCGCCTTGGCGAGATCGGCCGCACCTGCGTTCGTGGTCATGATCAGCACCACGTTGCGGAAGTCGACCGCCTTGCCGTTGTGATCCGTGAGCTTACCGTGATCCATGACCTGCAGCAGGATGTTATAAAGATCCGGATGCGCCTTCTCGATCTCGTCCAGCAACAGCACGGAGTGCGGGTGCTGATCGATGCCATCGGTCAACAGGCCACCCTGATCGAAGCCAACGTAGCCCGGAGGCGCGCCGATCAAACGGCTGACCGTGTGCTTCTCCATGTATTCGGACATGTCGAAGCGCAGCAACTCCACGCCCATGAGAGCGGCAAGTTGCTTGGCGACTTCGGTTTTGCCGACACCCGTCGGGCCGGAGAACAGGTAGCAGCCGATCGGCTTCTCCGGTTCACGCAGGCCGGCGCGGGCGAGCTTGATCGCCGACGCCAACGCCGAGATCGCGGCATCCTGACCGAACACCAGGCGCTTGAGATCCTTCTCCAGATTACCCAGCACTTCGGCATCGCTCTTGGTCACGGTCTTCGGTGGGATGCGCGCCATCGTGGCGACCGTCGCCTCGATTTCCTTCACCGTGATCTTCTTCTTGCGCTTGGCCTCTGGCACCAGCATCTGCGAAGCGCCGCTCTCGTCGATCACGTCGATCGCCTTGTCAGGCAACTTGCGATCGTTGATGTAACGCGCCGACAATTCGACCGCGGCCTTGATCGCGTCGTTGTGTAGCGCAGCTTGTGGTAATCCTCGAACACCGACTTCAGACCCTTGAGGATCTCGATCGTATCGGCAACCGACGGCT
>JANOOW010000603.1:0-5929 GCA_031421555.1 Hyphomicrobiaceae bacterium
CGATGCGGCCGAGGAGGATTGCTACGTCCAGGTGATCCGACAGCGCCGGCATTTATTGGCGGGGATCAGCCGCGACGTCGCGGAACTGCTCAAGGACAAGCCGGTCGGTCACCATGCCTTCCAGAAGCTGCGCAAGATGAAACCGATCCGCCAGCTCGAAGTGGCCGAACCGATGGTGTCGGCCAACAACTACACCGTCAGCTACGCCAAGGCGCTGCTGGCAACGTCCAAGCCGTCCGATCTGCACAAGCCCGATGAGCTGAAAAAAGCGACAGGCCTGTCGGCCGAGCAGATGGCGCGGCTGGAACGTGAGATGGCATCGGTGAATGAAGACTATAAGGAGCTGGAGGTCTCCTACGGCGACGACATGCTGGTTCTGGTGGTGGCGTCCGGCTTCATCGAGCGGCTGCTTTCAAAGCCCGAGATCGAAGGCTTTCTCGCGGGGTGGCATCCCGAGTTCTGGAGAATTTTCGCGCCATCGTTCAGGCGACCTCGCTCGATCAATCGCTGAGGGCGGCGGCATGAGCTTTGGGGACCGGGACCCATAAGCGCCGGGACCGTCGGAGATCGTCGTGTGGGGCGGATCAAGGGTGGTGGCGGGGATGGCGTCGAACCCGCCCGGAGCCCGCTAGGCCAGTCGCCATAAGTCTGGCTGCGTGCCGCCCGTGCGGTACGAATGTCCTGGAGCGCGCCGATGTCGGCCGGTCGGCGCGCTCCATTCTGCCATGCGCGACAGAGTATTATGGCGCATCTCAGATGCGCGATAATCCTTGCCTCTTATCCGCCCGTGTGAGATTAACACGCATCTGAAATGCGGGATAATCTTATGGCCATCTATCTTGTGGGAGAAACGATCAACGCCAAACGCGCCCACCAGCGCGCGCAGGCCGGCGTGCTGATCCAACTCATCCGGGGTGTTTATGTCGATCATGACGGCGACGCTGAGGCCGCGATCCTCGGCCATGCCGTGCGTATCGCGCACTACCTTTATCCGAATGCCTATCTGTCCTCCGCCAGCGCGGTGTTGCTTGCGCCGACGCCCGATGGCCGGCTTTTCATTAGCGGGCGGCGCAACCAGCGTACGCGATTGCGCATGCTCGAGATCGTCCAAAACGAAGCCCCGGCGCACCCCTCCACGGCGATCGCCGTGATCGGCGACGATCTAGGAGAGCTGAGGATCGATGCGTCCTCCCCCCGACAGCGCTTCCTCGAAGCATTTCGGCTGCGCAGCGAACACGCCAGCGCGGTCAACTCGGAGATGCGCGTCCAAATGGCGGCTCGCCTGGTGGAAGAACATGGCACGCCCCAGGGCGCGGCCGATGCCGTCTGGGCGCTGGCGCGTGAGAACGAATGGTATCGCGAGGGGGAGGGGGCCGAACGCTTCCTGTTGGCCCAACCGGGCACGGGCAAGACGCCGGTGAACAAGGCGGCGCTCGACCTTTTGGTCGCCTGGCATGGCGATCTCCTGGGTCGGCTGACCCATGACGGGTTCGAGTGGCGCTGGAAGCCCCAGAGGCGCTTGGGTTCAGCCTTGGTCCGAGAGACAACGCCGGGCAAGCTGCCCGCCTTCGTCGAGTCGCTGCTGCCGGAGGGCTGGCTGGCTCAGGTCCTTCATGAGCGCGACGAACGCGAAGCGTTGCGCCGTGGCCGACGCTACATGTCCAACATCGTAATCGTCGAGACGCGCGAGGAACTGGCGACCTTGCCCGCCGATGTGCTCACCACGCCACTCGCGAGCTTCGTCAACGAAGGCCGCTTCACGGGCTCATACGCCAGCCCCGCGCGCGGCGAGATCGAGGAGCCCTTCGAGCAGAACCTGGCCCGAATCTACGCGCGCGCCGAAACGCCCCGCCTCTCCGGCGTCCAGATCAAGGCACCGATGAACCTGACGCCGGATGGCGCTCTCGTCCCGGCCATCGATCAGCCATTCACCCACATTCTCAAGCCTGCCGGCACGGCCGGCTTCGAGATGCTGCCGCTCGTCGAATATCTCTGCCTTGAACTTGGTCGCGCTGCCGGGTTCGACGTGCCCGACGCGGCCCTGCTTGAGATGCCCGACGCCATGTCGCCAGCCTTGGTGGTCGAACGCTTCGACATTCGACGCGGTCTGCGGGATGAGCGGCGTCTGGCGCTGGAGGACTTTTGCTCCATTCTGGATGTTCCTGCCGCTGCAAAACATGATGGCACGATTGAGCGTATGGCGCGGGGAATGCGTCCGCTTTCGACCGATCCCGCCGCAGACCTCGACACCTTGTTCCGCCGCGCCGTTTTCGCCTGGCTGATCGCCGATGGCGACATGCATTTGAAGAACCTCGCTTTGCTTAAGACGGCTGATCCCGGTGCGAAGGTTTTCACGACGGTCCGTTTCGCGCCGCTCTATGACGCGGTCACCACGCGTGTCTTTCCAGGCCTCGGCGGCGATCGCATGGCCCTGAAGCTGAACGGCAAGGATGACCGGCTGACACGCCAAGACTTCCTCGCGCTGGCTCGGACGATAGGTCTGACGGTCGGCGACGCCGAGGCCGCGATGGGCGAACTTGCCGGGTCGCTATCCAAGCACGCCAAGACGCTACGCCTCCCAGCGTTTGCGGGGGCGTCCGAAGCTGCGGAATCCGTGCGAGATAGAGTGATCGCTATCACCTTCGAGCGATGCGCTGCCCTGGGTGGGGCGAACACGTGAAGCGTGTCCAAGGCGTGGAGCCATCGCTCGGCTGGTCGTATCTTTCGCGCGAGGCTCTGGCCCGCGCGAAGGCGCAGATGGATGAAGAATCCACCGGTGTTCGGGATGAAATCGGTTTTCTGACAATCCATCAAAGCTACGCTGACCGGTTCTTTCCGGGGACATCCGTGCTGCACACGCGCGCGCTATGCGATCATCGTCCCGTGGCTCTTCGAAGACTTGAAGGGTTTGACCGGGCCTGCGGCCACCCGCGCGCTGCGTGACCGGGAATGTGAGCTGGCGGGACGACTCACTGGCCTGGGTGTGATTGGGCGGCGCGTCTTCCCCAACCCTTCGAGTCAGCCACCGTCAACGGTCTACTGGAATGCGCTGACTACATGCAGATCGTGCTGAAGGCCACGAACCCGAGGGCACCCAAGCCGTCAATCAGCAAGAGTGCGTTGAGGTAAAGCTCGATCGCGTGCATGGCGGTGAGCCGATAAGGTGCGCGTGACCGCGGTTCACCGGTTCGGCTTAGGCCGAGAAGAACCCCGGCAGCGCTGCGATATTCTTCCGCCAGAAGGAGACGTCCTCAGCGGTACCGGTGCTTGATCGCGCACCCTCGGCAGCGACGTAACACGCGCGACGCTGTAACCAGGCTATATGCAGGGTCCGCTTGCCGCAGGTCATCTGCAGCAGGAACGTGGCTTTAGATCTCGCGTTATCGGACGACAACGATAACGGAGATTCGAAATGCAGAATGACATGCCAAGCCCTTCGCAAGAGGCGCGTCAACGCTACAAGGTGCGGCAAGTGACCAACTATCAAGCGTCGTGGACGGAGGTTGATCGCGGCGAGGAGGGGACCTTCACGCTACAACTCATTCTCGACAACGGAGTTATCCTCAAGCTTTTAAAGCGTAGCAAACAGACCACGTTCGACCTGGAACGCAAGGTGCTGATGTTCTCGAATATCGACGCGGACTGAAGCTTCGGTTTGCCAAAAGGCTTCCACCCGCAGAGCGCTTTCGAAATCGCTGGGGAACGTTGGCAGCACTCGACCGTTTGACCTGCGAAGTCGAACTTCGAGGTTAAGCAGTGGCAAACACAAAACACGAAGTAGAGGTCCTGCCGCTGGTGGAAGAACGCATCTCCGTCAACAAGCGGGAGGTGGCGGGTGAACGGATCGGCGTCAAAATAGTCACCGATAGTTTTGAAGAAACCGTTCGCCAAACTCTGAGCGACGAACGTCTGTCGATATCGCGCGTGCCGTGTAGCCGCATGGTGGACGCGGTACCTGCGATAAAGACTGAAGGTGACCTGACTGTCATTTCCATTGTCGAGGAGCGCCTCGTCGTGGAGCGGCAGCTTTGGCTCACCGAAGAACTCCACATCCGAAAAGAGAAGATCGACGAGACCGTCGAGCAGCCTGTGCTGCTGCGCAAGCAGCGTGCGGTGCTCGAAAGCTTCGAGGGTTCCGTGAACGAGAACCCGCATCAGCAATCACATGCAAAACAAGGATCAAGCAATGACTGAAACTATGAACCGGAACGAAACTTCGTCGCAGCATAATTACGCATCCAATGGTTCGAGCTTGGGCGTCGTCACCGCCTTTTTCGACGATCGTAATAGCGCAGAACAGGCGGTCGGCCGCCTCGTCGAAATTGGTTTGCCGCAATCGCGTGTCGGCATCGTGCGCGAGGAGTCGGGCGATAGCCACGCCCAATACGCGGACGGCCGCGAAGAAAAGGGTTTCTGGGCTTCGGTTGCAGAGATGTTCTCGACCTCGGAGCAAAACACCTACTCGGAAGGTTTGCGCCGTGGTGGTTATCTCGTCACAGCTGAGCTCTCGGATGCGTCGCAGGAAGATAGAATTACCGAAATTCTCAGTGAGGCGGGCGCTGTCGATATCGACGAGAAGAGCGCCGGGTGGCGCGCTCAGGGCTGGAATGGCGACAACGCGACCGCTGCATCCGGGCGCTCGACGGCCAATTCGATGATGGGTACGCCGGGCACTGGAGCGCGCGATAGCGCAGATTCGAAGCAGTCCGGTCAGACCGAGGAGGATGTCATCCCCCTTGCGGCAGAAGAATTACGTGTCGGCAAGCGTGAAACTGGCGGCCGGCGCGTACGCGTGCACACCCGCGTTGTCGAGAAACCCGTCGAAGAGCAGGTGACCCTGCGTGAAGAGCACGTCAATGTAGATCGCCGTCCAGCATCTTCTATGTCGATGAAGCAAGGCGCGACCGATGAACTATTCCAAGAGCGCTCGGTCGAGGTGCAGGCGATGCGCGAGGAAGCGGTTGTTTCGAAAGAAGCGCACGTGACAGAAGAAGTGGTCGTCGGAAAGTCCGCTGGCGAGCGAACTGAGACGGTCCGCGACTCCGTGCGGCATACCGAAGTAGATATCGACAACGGACATGATGGCACAGGCGAACCAATCCCAGCAGCCAAGGGTAGACCTCCCCGGACGTAGTAGGCCGGTGCTCTGATCCGGCCGGGCAGTACGTCAAGGTGCTTTGAGTTGGTAAATCGGTCCCAGGTCGCGCCATTGACCGCGCAGTTGGGGAGTAATTATCCGCGCTGAGTATTGATCCTGCTGCCCGGCCGGTCGTTGCGAGTGATACCGGTAGTAGGTATCTCGATCCAACGGTCGCCGGGCATAGGCTTGCCCGGTGCCCGCCCATCCTCGATACGGCCGGTTAGACCGGTACTCCCGGTAGCCGTTACCGCTGTAGCTCTGCCCGCCGTATCGATACCCGCGAAACTGGTTTCGATCGCTATAGCGCGGTTGGCGGTACCGTGGATACTCGTCGCGTCGAAACACAGGCGCATTCTCATCATAGCGGCGTTCGTAACGAGGTCGGATGTTGGGCGGAGGTTCCGCGGGTTGCGGTCCGTAAGCGTAAATCGGTGCCGCAACCTCTACTGCCACTGCAGCCGCGCTTGGCTCGACCTCTTGTGATTTCGCCGAACCGGCCTTGGCCGCGATTATCGCCCCAATAGCAATCCCCATCATCATTCGCAGGCGCATATCCGATACTCCTCGCCACACTCAACTGAGTATACTTTAGTTCGTAATTTGTTCTTGTAAAGTTCTTTTTCGCTTGGCTGAGTTCGCTTAGGCGATTACGGCAAACAACAACGGTGGCGCGAGTGCGGCAATGGGCACCAAATAGACATCGAAGAAGTAGTAGAAGCTGATGCGCCAACGGCTTCCGTCTTCTGCATCGCGGATCAAGCGCGCGATGAGGTAGTCGACATAACTATG
>JANOOW010000604.1:0-5318 GCA_031421555.1 Hyphomicrobiaceae bacterium
GAACGGCAGCGCCAGCGCCACCGGCCAGCACAGGAGACTGACTTGCAATGATGGCCGGCAGAACCGACAGGCCGCCGCCGAACTGTGAAATTAAGCCAGCAATCATCAGCGCGATGCCGGCACCCATTTGTAAGAAGCCGAGAACGCTGAAGCAGCGTGCAAAGAACCTGCCGGTGCGATAGCGGCGTTTGGACTTCGGCAACGTGAACGCCGGTTTTGCTGCTGGCGCAGGGGCAGCGCCTGGGTTCGGATGCGGGCGGCGCGTGGTGGCGACTGCTGTTCCCATCGGCCGTGGGTACGGTTGCTGTTGCGGCGGCGAACTGCCATTTCCATTTCCGTTGTGGGGCAATGGTGACGCGTTATTGTAATAACCCGGCGCCGTCGTCCCGTTCGTTTGTGCCGGTGCGGTCCGTTCAGCCCCTGGCGCCAAGGCACCAAGCTTACTCAGTGCTTCGCGGGCGGTTGCCGCCTCCAAAGAGCGCGGCAAATGGTCGGTCAGGTGGCGGTAAAACTGGATCGCATACTCCAGCCGCCCCTCAACTTCGGCGCGCTGGCCGGCCTCCAAGATTTGAGCCGAAGTGAACTGCTGCGAATTTTGCGCCATCGCGCTTTCGGGTCCAATGCTTTGATATAAAGCTCAGTATTACAATATATCGCCGCAAATGTCTTCATCGAGAGGTGCCGGGCGTCATAATTGTCGGGGATGGCAAGATGCGCCGCCCGAACCAGCTTTGGCATGCATGCAAATCAGCCTTGTTGTCGACATCGCTCAAGGTGGTGGCCGCGCCCAAGCCCAGGGGCAGGTGTTTGAAGTTCGCCGCAGTGTCGTCGAAAGCGTGCACCGTCGACCATCGAACATTTTCGAATGGCCTCACGACCCGGGGGCATCGTTTGAGCCCGGCGAGCCAATAGCCGCCATCGGGCGTGGGACCGAGGACGGCGTCATGCGTTTTCAACACGGCGAATGCACGGGCGATATCGGATGCGCGGATCGCTGGAATATCGGTGCCGATGATGATCAACGGACCGGGGCCTGCTTCGTCGATGATGCGCTGCATGCGGCGCCCCAGATCGCCGGAACCTTGGCGGTGGCGCTCCACACCCTTTGGCCAGAACGGGTTGGTTATCGCGCTATCGGGCGCGACCGACAGTTGCGTGCGCCAGCGCGGATCACGCCAGAGGCGGCCCAGCACCGCTTGCACGGTATGCCGGTAAAAGCGGACGGCCTCGCCGCCGCCGGCTTCTCGCGCAAGCCGCGTCTTCACGCGCCCCATGTGTGGTGCCTTCACCATCACGACGAGGCGGCATTGAAAAGGCGCCGCAGGTTTCCGCGACGCCTTCGAAAGTGTGCTTGGCCGGACCGGCCGTGCGCTCATCAGGCGACCGGTTTGAACACGTAGCCGGTACCGTCCTTGGCGATCGTGCCGGCGCCGGGCATGCCGAAGTGGTAGCCGGTGACAATCATCTTGTCGGCAATGGCGCGGTCCATCATCTTCCGGCGGTTGCTCTCGGCCAGCGCGGGGTCGGCATCGAAAACCGCGTGCCAGCCGGGGTTCTTCACGAATAGCGCGGGAATATTTGCCAAGTCGCATAAAACCATCAGCTGCTTCTTCCCCGAAGACACGAGGTAGCTCGTGTGACCAGGTGTATGTCCGTGCGCGGCAACAGCCTTGATGCCCGGCGATACTTCCTTGCCGTCTTCGATCTGCTTGACGTTGCTCCACGTCGCGAGGGTTGCCTGTACCCGCTTGGCGAGTCCGTGGCGGGCTTCCGGCAGCTTCGTGAAGACGCCCGGATCCGTCCACCACTTGTGCTCAACGGCCGGTACCATGATTTCGGCGTTTGGAAACACCTGCGCATTGGTGTCCTTGGCCATCAGTCCGAAAATGTGGTCCGGATGATAATGCGACACGACAATAGTCGAGATTTTGGTCGGATCGATACCGGCCGCCTTCATGTTCTGTGACATCATGAGACCGGCGGTCGGCTGCACTTGCCCGCCCGTACCGCTATCGAACATCGTGTACTTGCCCTTGATCTTCACGACCGTAACCGTGAACGGGATCGGCACATGGGCGTCCGTCGTCTTGGCCGCGAGTAGGGCCTTTTTGGTGTCCTCGATCGATGCATTCTTGATGAAAGCGGCATCGTGCGCTTTTTCCCAGATACCGTCATAGATGGTCGTTACTTCTGCATCGCCGACCTTGAAGCGCTTAAAGCCCATCACCTTCGGGGCAGTACCGGAGCCGGAACCGGAGCCTGTTTTTTGAGCAGCTGCAGAGGGTATGAATTCGAGTGGTCCATCGAGCCCAAAGGCAGCAGCAGCGGCGGACGCTGAGAAAACAAGATTGCGGCGCGAAATGCTCGTCATGAGAAGCGTTTCCTGTGGTTTTCCATGGTCGGACGAAGGAAGTGCCGGGTGCAGACTAACGGCACCGGTTCTGACGTCAAAGCCCAAACAGCATGCGAGTGTCAATCAACACAAGACAGTCTACCCTCAATCGCGCGACAGCTAAGCGGCGCCACCGGTTGTTCACGTGGAATTGATCGCTCGCCTACTCTCAAGGGGGAAGGTTTATGATCAGAACTCTGTTTGCTGGATTTTTGTATTTCACGGTTGTCTTTGCGGCCGGTTTCGTATTGGGCGCATTGCGAATGCTCGTTCTGGCACCGGCGCTTGGCGCATCAGTCGCGATCGCCCTGGAAGTGCCGGTCATACTGTTGATTTCGTGGTACGCGTGCCGTGCGATCGTCGATCGCATGGATGTGCCGCCAATCCTCTTGCATCGCGTCGCCATGGGCGCTGTGGCATTCGCAATTCTCATGGTAGCCGAATTGGCGCTGTCGATGGTGCTGCTGGGGCGGTCGTTTTCGCAGCACCTTTTGGCGTATGCGGCGGCGGGCAGCATGCTCGGACTTGGCGCTCAGATTGCCTTCGCGTTGTTCCCCACGGTACAGCTGGCAATGGCCTCGGGCGCCAGACGCCGGGCGTGAACTCACCCGTACAGACGAACGATCACGCTGAGCGGAGCGCTCAATTTGTATAACAGAAGGCACGACAAGTTGCGGCCGATGCGCGTGACGTAGCCATCGCTGCGATAGCGCGCGGCACTCGTGATCGCGCGTGATCGCAGAATTGCGACGCGGCGGCGGCCGAGGCGGCGAATGATGTCGACGTCTTCCATCAGCGGCATGGCCTGGAAGCCGCCGATCTCGCGATAAAGGTCGCGGTGGATGAGTAGGCCCTGATCGCCGTAAGGCAGCTTCAATATCGCGCAGCGCACCGCGACGCCCGCCTCGACGACGCGCGGCATCACGCCCAGATCGTCGAGCGTGAAGCGAAATGCCGCAGCCGATGGCGGACGTTTGCCAAGCTCGGTGCGCTCGATGAACTGCGCCGCCTCGCGCTCCCACCCAGCGTCGAGCACGGTGTCAGCATGGAGAAACAGAAGCCAGTTTCCGCGCGTAGCTGCAGCGCCTGCGATCAGTTGCTGGCCGCGCCCAGGACATGTTTCGATCAGCGTTGCGCCGGACGCATCGGCGATCCGCCTCGTGCGATCGCTCGAGCCGCCGTCGGCGATCACCACCTCGCGCACGATGCCTGCGACGACGGCAGGAATGAGCGCCGTCAGGGTGTCTCCCAGTACAGCTTCGGCATTGAGTGTGGGAATGACGACGGAGATCATGTGTTGGCCTTTACGAGCGCCATAGCACACGGTTGGAATCTCCGCATAGCTCAACATGAACTCATTTTGTTCTTTATTTGTTCTGTGAATGGTGTTAGGGTGGCGTATGGAAACCCCCGCACCAGACAGCGAATTCGAGAACGCCGATCGAGCATTACTCGATGCCGAGCGCCGGCGCGGCCGCGGTGCGCGCACCAACCGGGTGGGCCGATACGAAAGTGAGGAGCGGATCGAGGTCGACGACGGCTGGGAGAGCTTGGCGACGCTGGAGGCGTTCCGTACCGAAGTGAAGGTCGAGCGGGCGAAGAGCATCATCTCGACGAATGACAGTCCCGACATCTCGTTCGATCAGTCGATCAATCCGTATCGCGGCTGTGAACACGGCTGCATCTATTGCTACGCGCGGCCCGGGCACGCCTACCTCGGACATTCACCCGGCATCGACTTCGAGACGAAGCTTTACGCCAAGGTCAACGCTGCGGCTCTGCTGGAACAGGAACTTGCCGCGCGCTCGTATGTGCCGAAGACGATCGCTTTGGGCGCGGTGACGGATCCGTATCAGCCGATCGACAGGGACTATCGCATCACGCGCGATATCTTGGAGGTACTGGACAAGGCGAACCATCCAGTCGGCATTGTCACCAAATCCGCGCTCGTCGTCCGCGATATCGATATCTTGCAGCGTATGGCCGCGCGCGATCTGGTCAAGGTTGCGCTGTCGGTAACGACGCTGGATGGCAAAGTGGCCCGGGCGATGGAACCACGTGCGGCAACACCCTCACGCCGGCTCGATGCGATCCGTCAGCTGACGGCTGCCGGCGTCCCAGCCCAAGTGATGGTTGCGCCGATCATCCCGGGCTTGAACGATCACGAGATCGAGAAAATTCTGCAAGCGGCGCGTGAAGCCGGTGCGCGGGACGCTGGTTACGTATTGTTGCGGTTGCCGCTCGAGCTCAAGGACCTATTCCGGGAATGGCTTGCAACCGAGTTCCCAAACCGGGCGAAGCGGGTCATCAGCATCCTGAAAACGATGCACGGCGGCAAAGACTACGACCCGGCGTTCGGTTTGCGGCAGCGCGGCAGCGGCCCTTACGCTGACCAGATCGCAGCGCGATTCCGTCTCGCTCTGCAGCGTCTGGGCATGAACCAGCGCCACTTGAAACTGCGCACGGACCTGTTCCGCGCACCTGTGCCAAAAGGGGGACAGATGAAATTGTTTTGACGTTGCCTGCTTTGACTATGGAGCGGAGCCTAAGCAACATCAGCCATGTCGCAGGCCGATTCGTTTCCACGCGCTTCATTCGAGCTGGAGGAGGTATCGCTCCGCCTTCACGGCGGTCCGATCTGTGGCGTCGACGAAGCGGGCCGCGGACCCTGGGCGGGGCCGGTCGTAGCAGCGGCGGTGGTGCTCGATCCAGCAAACATCCCATTCGGTATCGAGGATAGCAAAATTCTCGACGCCGATGCCCGCGAGTGGCTATACCCGCGTATTATGGCGACTTCGCAGGTGGGGGTAGGCATCGCCGACGTGCATCGGATCGATCGCGACAACATCCTGCACGCCACCATGTGGGCGATGCAGCAGGCGGTCGCAGGTCTCGCGGTGCTGCCAAGGCTCGCGCTGATCGACGG
>JANOOW010000605.1:0-2202 GCA_031421555.1 Hyphomicrobiaceae bacterium
CCATCGGGATGGCTTTCAGGCCCATGCGCGCGAACGTCCGCAGGTAGGTTGTGAACATGCGGTTGTACGACATGCGGCCGGCTTCCGGCGTCAGGTCGAACGAGTAGGCGTCCTTCATCAGGAATTCGCGCCCGCGCATGACGCCAAAGCGCGGGCGGACCTCGTCGCGGAACTTCCACTGGATGTGATACAAATTGCGCGGCATGTCCTTGTAGCTCTTCAGGCCGTCGCGGAAGATCGAGGTGATCAGCTCCTCGTTCGTCGGTCCGTACAGCATCTCGCGCTCGTGCCGGTCGGAGATGCGCAGCATTTCCTTGCCGTAAGCCTCGTAGCGGCCCGACTGGCGCCACAGATCGGCGGATTGGATGGTCGGCATCAGAACTTCGATGGCGCCCGCGCGATTTTGCTCCTCGCGCACGATGCGATCGATCTTCATCAGCACGCGATAACCGAGCGGCAGCCACGAATAGATGCCAGCGCTGGCTTGCTTCACCATTCCTGTGCGCAGCATCAGCTGGTGCGACACGATCTCGGCTTCCTTCGGCGTTTCGCGAAGAACCGGCATGAAGTAGCGAGACATGCGCATCGTCAAATTCCACGTTTGGTGCGGCGAAACGGCAACGCGCAAACGTATCACTACAGGCCGATTGCCCGCCCGCCCCGCGTGTCCGTACAACTAAGCCGCTATTATCCGGTTCGGCGCGGAGAGGCAATCCCGTGCCGGGCATAGGGTGTGCATGGACAGTCGCGCCGTGGCATGGTGAGTGTCGAATCTTTCATCATGTGGCGAGGCAACACGAATGGCTGCACCAGAGAGCGCCGGCGGGATCCAATACATCGTCGAGGGCGGCCATTGCCTGTCCGGCAGTATCGAGCCCGCGGGCAACAAGAACGCTGCTCTGCCGATCATTGCGGCAGCGTTACTCACCGACAAGCCCGTCCGCCTCACCAACGTGCCGCGCATTCGCGATACTGAGACGCTGGTCGAGTTGATCCGCTCGGTCGGCGCCGAAGCCCATTGGTCGGACACCAACATTCTCGACATCACGGCGAAGACCATCAGCGCGGTCGATCTCGATCCTGTGCTGTGCGCCAATATTCGCGCGTCGATCTTGCTTGCCGGCCCGTTGCTGGCACGCTGTGGAAAAGTCGTACTGCCGCCGCCCGGTGGCGACGTCATCGGCCGCCGCCGCGTCGACACGCACTTTCTGGCGTTGCAGCAGTTGGGCGCCACGGTTGAGGCGGACACCAGCTACCGCTTCGAAGCCGTCAAGCTCAGGGGCGCCGACGTGTTCCTCGACGAGCCGAGCGTGACCGCGACCGAGAACGCGCTGATGGCAGCCGTCGTCGCCGATGGCACGACGATTTTGCGCAACGCCGCATCCGAGCCGCACGTGCAGGACCTCGCGCACTTCCTCGTGGCGCTCGGTTCGCGCATCGATGGCATCGGCACCAATACGATGACGATCGATGGCGGGCTGCCGCTGGGTAGCGCCACGCACCGGATCGGCCCCGATCACATCGAGGTCGGCTCCTTCATCGGCCTTGCCGCAGTGACGCGTTCGCCGTTGCGCATCGTGCGTGCCGGCACGCAGCATCTGCGCGCAACGCTGATGGGCTTCGACCGGCTCGGCATCGTCTGCGAGATCGACGGCGACGATCTGATCGTGTCCGCCGAGCAATCACGGCACATCCGCACCGATCTCGGCGGCCATATCCCGAAGCTCGAGGATCAGCCATGGCCGGCCTTCCCCGCCGACTTGATGTCGATCGCGATCGTCACCGCCACCCAGTGCGACGGCGTCATCTTGATGTTCGAGAAGATGTTCGAGAGCCGGATGTTCTTCACCGACAAGCTGATCGCAATGGGCGCTCGCATCGTGCTGTGCGATCCACACCGTGCGTTGGTGTCCGGCCCAGCCCGGTTGCGCGCCGCTCGCGTAGAGAGCCCCGACATCCGCGCCGGCATGGCCATGCTGCTCGCCGCGCTGTGCGCCAAAGGCACCAGCACCATCAACAACGCTCAACAAATCGAGCGCGGGTATGAACGCATCGACGAGCGATTGAACGCGCTGGGCGCGAGGATTACGAGAGTGCCAGCGCGGTGATGTGTGTGGATTTTCAGTACCAGTGATTCGAGTTCGGAAGCAGGTCAGCGGCCCTTCAGAAAGTGAACAAACGCTTCGGAGGCATTGTGGATCT
>JANOOW010000606.1:0-9884 GCA_031421555.1 Hyphomicrobiaceae bacterium
CGAACAGACCGATGCCCAGTGCCGGACCCAGAAGCGTAGCAACAACCATCATAATGAACGGTTTCGCAACCATAACAGTACTCCCGCACGCTACCTCACAGTAAATGAACGGAGCCAATATGCAGCGGCTCACAATCATAAGACTAAAGTCCCTCAACCTTAGACTTGATAATCAGCATACATGAAGTGGTGTCTTTTGCCACATCTATTTTCTTGCGACCAAGAGTGAATGCTCGCTTTGGTTTAAAGTATGACTTTCGGAGGAAACGATTTTAGTGTTGTTGATTCAACAGTGGAAAAGTGCTCCGAATTCAACATTCCGAAAACCTATCCTTCCACGCTGCAGCTATACTTGATCCGAGTGTTTCGTGTTCTTTCGATAGCGACGTGGCAAAGCAGTCACTCTCAAGTTACCGAATTTAGTCGCTAACGTATGTCGAATAGCCGAAGTTGCTTCTCATCCTGACCTTTTGTTTCGTAAGCCAATTGCTCGATACGATCAAAAGGCACCTGCTCGGCCATAATTAGCGAACGCTGCGCTTTAATCGCGCGAACATGATTTTCCTGCACAAGGTGGAATTCGCCGACCGTTTGATTGGGCAGCACGCGCGCCGGATCCAGCCCACTTTCGCTTTGAAACGCCGCCCGCAACTTCTTTAGCGCGGTATCTTCCCGCACGCGCCCAATGAACCAGCTCGTCACCTGGTCGCGGCTCTTGTAGTCCAGATCGCCTGGCGACTGAGTCGCCAGCATAATGCCGAGACCAGCCGATCGCGCTCGCTTCAGCAGGCTCTGCAATGGCTCTGCGGTTGCCGGTTTTGCGTTCGCCGGAATGTACAGGTCGGCCTCGTCGAACATGACCACGGCCTGTAATTCGTCGTTCGGATTGCGCTGGCAGAAGCGCAGCGCTTCCGACAGGAACTGCGCGACCCAGAACAGAATGTTTTCATTGTCGCCGAGGAAGCCGGTGTAAATCACAGATAAGCGGGTCCGACCCTCGCGCGCATAGGGTCCGATGCCGAGCAGCGCTTCCATGCTGAGGCTTTCGCCGCCGCCTTCGAACAGCGCCGCGTTGCGATGCCGAAGGCTGTCGAGTTGCGCCACCAGATCGCGCCGGAGCTTGCCCGACGGGTCCATGCGCTGGGTGCGGTCGGTCAACTCGGGATCTTCGTCCTCGAGCAGCACGATGAGGTCGGCCAGCGTCACTTCCCGGCTATAGCGGGAGCCGAGAATGCGCAGCGCTACCGAAAGCGTACCGGACTGCTTCTGATGCGTCGCCGAGTTCTTCAAGTGCAGCATATCGCCGAGCGCGGCGGACGACAGGTTGGCCAGCAACTGTTGCTCGTGCTCCGGCAACTCGTTGATGCCGTTCGGCAGCAAAGTGATCGACATCGGCCGGCCGGTCTGGCGGCCCGGCGTATAGACGGCAACGTCGATCGCATCGGCGAGCTTCTCGCGCTCGCCGCGGCGCTCCTGGAATTCGTTCTCGTTCGCGCGCCACACATCGGGGTTGGCGTAGCTGCACAGGTCGCCCTTGCGATCGAGCAGGATCGCCGGTGTACCGCGCAGCAGCAGCTGTTCGATCAGGCTGAGCGCGAGCGTCGTCTTACCCGAGCCGGAGCCGCCGAGCACGGCTGCATGCCGCTTCAGGATGCCCTTGTTCAGCGTGACAGCCTTGCCGCCGCCGCCAATTTCGCGGCCGGCGACGATGCTGTTGGCGTTGTCGCCGTTCTCGTTAAGGATCACGGACAGCGGTAGCTCGTCGTCGTTCGCCGGGATTGGATCTGCTTGCCCTTCGGTAGGAGTAGCCCATTCGGTCCACGTGCCGGCCGCTGATGCGGTCTCGTCCTGCGCGTCGCCTTCACCGGTGAAGGTGGCCTCGGATGCCGGCGCGGGCGCGGCGATTTCCTGCCGGACAGGCGGCCGCGTGAGCAGATCAAGGCGGAGCAGTTGCACCAGCGGCGCCAGTCCCGACAGCAGCCGCGCTTGCTCGAACCAAGTTCGGAAGCCGGGATCGAAGCGGTGATGGGCATGGAATTCGCGCACCGTCATCATGCGTTCCCACTCGGGGATCGGCACGAGGATAGAGCGTCCGCCGCTATCGCGGAACTTGCGAAAGGCTTGGGCGGTCTGGTTCTTCTTGTTCGGCGGGAAATCGCTCGCACGCAGCATGAAGCAGGCGCGCCCTTGCATCGCGGCGAGCACCCGGTCGAGCTGGCGTTTCAGTCCGCCGCCTTGCGTTGGCCGGTTGCACAGGAACACGCGCGCCTCATAATCGAGACCATTGCGCTGCCCGACCTTGACGTCGATTGCCGGTAGGTCATCCGCCAGTTCGAGCCGCTCGATCGATAGCGTGACGGCGCCCGCCCATTCGTCCTTGGCGAGGCCCAATGCGGTGACGAGCACATCCATCAGGTCGTTGTCGGTCGAAGGGATTTCGGCTTCCGAGGCGTTGGCAAAGCGATGCCACATCTCCCGGAAATCGATCGCCATGCCGGCATCGGCGTAATCGGGGTCGTCGTTGCTGGAGGCAAACCCGAGAGCGGCGGCGAGTGTCGAAATAAAGCCAGCCTTGGCAGGCTCGGCGTGCCGCTCTTCCTGTTCGTCGCCCTGATCGGCGCGCAAGCGGTTCTGCGCGTGCTCGAGTAACCGGCGCGTCGACAGACCTCCGAATTCCTCGAAGAACTGCGGGCCGAAAAACGCCGACGCATCGGGGAAACTCATGCCACCGGCGCGGGTGTCCGCGTCATGCGCCAGCCGTTTCGCGATGATGAGGCGGGCTTCCTCGGGCGTGCGCGTTTCCAGCAGCGGGACAGGGCCCGACTTCTCGATGCGGTCGATGTAGCTTTGCGCCAGCACGCCACGCACTTGCCCGTAGAAGTCCTCCAGGCACGAGATAAGGATGATCGACGTCGGCAGCCGGTTGGCGATCTGGATCAGATCGCGCGCGGCTTTCTGAAAGCGCTCCTCGGCATCGTCGAAGAAGCGCAGATCTTCCACCTGGTCGATGCAGAAGACGAGCGACGACCGGTCGACGGTCCACATCAGCTTGCCGAGGCTCTCGATGATCTCGAATGCGCGGCCATCACCCATGTTTGGATCGAGTGCCGCGACGGCAGCCAAGCTCAGTTCGTTCAGCGGCCGGCCGTAAAGATACTGCCGCACCCGCTGATCGATGCGCGGATCGTTGCGCTGCAGGTACAACAGCGCGCGCACGATATTGATGTCGAGTTCCTGTTCGGCAAAGCGCGGGCTCGCGACGATGTCGTCGGCCAGCGAATGGATCAGGCGCGCCAGTTGTTTCTCGTCGAGCGCTGCCTCGCGCAGCTTTTCGAGTTCGCCTGGAGGTATCAACTCGGCGTCTTCGACCAGGCGGCGCGTCAGGCGCGCGAGCGCTGTCTCGCCGCCCTCATCGGGGTCGTAAGGCTTTTCGAGCGAGGCAATGAGGCGGCGCAGGTAGTAGTCGGCATAACTCGATACGTCCGGCGTCATCTGGGCGTAGCCGAAATAGGCGCGGCCCCGGCGATGCGCGCCAGTGCGGAGCGCCCGGATCAGATGGGTCTTGCCGGCGCCGGATTGGCCGTGAAACAGCAGGATGCGCGCCTGCGACTTCGCGCCCTTCTGCGACGTTACCGCGTCCAACAGGTCGTAGAACTTCGTGCGCGCCTTCTTATGCACCTCCTCGACGTCTACCGGGTCGGCGCGCCAAATGTCGTCCTCCCACGTGATCGAGTGGTCGAACGCAGCCGCGAGCTGACTTGCGGCCTGGATCTTGGAATTGTTCGACTGCATAAAGCGGGATGTTCCTGGATGCTGTTCGAGCATCTGTTCTCGATTTAATCTTCGACGCGGACGAAATGCAGAACGGTGTTCTTGAAGACGAGCGCGGATTGCTGGATTCGCGGTAGGGATCGCCGGTCCTTGAGGTCGGCATTGGCCAGGACGACGTGACCGGTACGATGTGCTTCGGCCAGCATGCTCTTGAATTCGATCTCCGTCAGGCCCCAGCCGGAATGCGCCGCATTGATCGCTTGCCAAACGTCGCTGATGTAGGCTTTGCGGTTGCCCGGCCAGCCTTCCGCACGTGCCCCGGCCACAGCTTGAACGGCTTTGGCGAAGCCATCGAGATCGGGGCGGTTGGCGGCTGGTGGCCGCTGCGGCGTTGCGACGATCGCCACCACGGGAGGTGGCTTCGGTGCCGCAGCCGTGGCTGCCGATGCAACTGCCGCCGGGGTCGGTTGTGATATCTCGCCGACGAAGCGGCGCAGAATGGCCGCCCGGAGCGCGTCTGCGTCGATCTGCGGACTGCCGGCGGCTTCCGCCGCGAGCGCCGCAATCAACCGCGCATCGGTGCCAAAGTCGCGTGGCTTCTGCGCCAGTTGACCAGCGAGCATGCGCCCGGCCTTTGCCGATATGCCGCCACCGGCATCCAAACCGTTCTTGATGGTATTGCCGAACGCCCGCTGCAGCGCTGTTACAACCAATGCCGTGCGCAAGCGCGCAGGGCTGGTTCTGCTGCGGGCAGGCAGGTTGAACGACCGCTGCAGTGTCGCCGCGCGTAAACCGTCCGGCCGCGCGAGAAGCTTGAGCTTGGCGGCCGGCTCATCTTGTATGCCGAGCGCCACCGCGACCAATCGGATGTCCCTGATTTCGGGCCAAAGCTGTTTCCCGGGCTTAGGTGCCGGCTTAATCCCGAGCGCATCGTGCGCGGTAGCCGTGCCCGTATCGGTCAACGTCAGTCGATTGCGCGACTCGCGCGCGTGTCCGGCGGCGATCAGCGCCGCGATCTCATCGTCGAGGCAGGCGCGCAGTTCGGCGGGCGATAGCCGGTGCGACGACAATGAACCAAGGTCTTTGGCAAGCTCGGCCCGGGTCACGCCGCCATCGGCGCAAGCGCGCGCGGCGACCAGCAGCCGCCACGAACGGCCGAGTGGTTTTTCCACCAGATTCGGTTGCGCGTCGAGCGCAGCTGACGCCATGGCCCTTAGCCCTTCCGGCTTCCCTGAGTTTGCTGTTGATAGTGAGCGCCGAGATTTCGAATCACCTTAGCGCTGCACCGAATAGTGCGGCTTGGCAGCGATTCCGCCAAGGGGGTGTGTCGGAGGTCCCACACCAGCAGCGCAGTTTTCGTGCGTTTTCTGAGCCAGCGATTTCGCTTGCTGTCAGCGTCGATTGCGTTTCATCTTAACAGCCGTTGTGTCATCGCGTGTTGGGAAGTTGTAGGCTCATCGTATGACTTGGTCGATTATCGGGCGTGACGCGGCCACCAACCGCATCGGGATCATCGTCGCGACGAAGTTCTTCGCTGTCGGCAGCCGCGTGCCACACATCAAGACCGGCGTCGGCGCGGTCGCCTCGCAAGCGTTCGTCAACCCGTTTTTTGGCGCGCAAGGGATTGCCTTGTTGCAGGCAGGCGCGACGGCCGATGATGTCGTCCGGTTGCTGACCAATGCGGACGAGGGTCGCGATCATCGCCAGTTGCATGTGATGGACCGCAGCGGGCGCTTCGCGGCGTTTACCGGCGGCGCCTGTATCGATTGGTGCGGACATCGCATCCATGACGGCTTCTCGGTCGCGGGCAATATGCTGGCCGGACCGGCTGTGATCGAGGAAACGGCGCGCGCCTACAGTGAAGCGGCGGAACTGCCTTTCGCGCGCCGGCTGATAACTGCGATGAAAGCCGGTGAAGCTGCCGGAGGAGACAAGCGCGGCAAACAGTCGGCGGCGCTGTTGATTCATGACGACCAGGACTATTCGCTGCTCGATTTGCGCGTCGACGATCACGCTGAACCGCTGGCCGAGCTGACCCGTCTCGAATCGATTGCGCGCGAACGCTGGGTGCATTTCCGCCGCTTCATGCCGTCACGCGAAAATCCGTCAGGTCTTGTCGATCGCGCAAGCCTGGATGAGGCAATCGCGAAGTCGATTGCCGAAGGTTACGAATGATCGCGGATGCATTGTTGCGGGTCGATGATCTGAAGATCGCCTTCGAGGGCGACCGCGGCAATCGCACACAGGCCGTGACCGGAATCTCATTCGAGATCGGGCGAGGTGAAACACTCGGCGTCGTCGGCGAGAGCGGATGCGGCAAGAGCGTCACGGCGCTCGCCCTCATGCGGTTGTTGCCACGCGATACCGCCCGCGTCTCGGGTTCGATCACGTTTGAAGGGCGCAATCTGCAAGAGCTGCCTGAGCGCGAGATGCAGGCTCTGCGCGGCAATCGCCTGGCGATGATCTTTCAGGAACCGATGACGTCGCTCAACCCGAGCTACACCGTTGGCGATCAGATCGGCGAGGCGCTCGAACGGCATCGCGGGTTGCCGGCGAAAGACGCGCGTACCGAAGCGATCCGCCTTCTCAAGATCGTTCGCATACCGTCGCCGGAAACCCGCGTCGATGTTTATCCGCATAAGCTGTCGGGCGGCATGCGGCAGCGGGTGATGATCGCGATGGCACTGGCCTGCGAGCCCGCGCTGCTGATCGCGGATGAGCCGACGACGGCGCTCGACGTGACGATCCAGGCGCAAATCCTCGATCTGTTGCGCGACTTGAGTTCGGCCACCGGCACCTCGGTTCTGCTGATCACGCACGACCTTGGCGTGGTGGCCGAGATGTGTCAGCGCGTCATCGTCATGTACGCGGGCGAAATCGTGGAGCAAGCGCTGGTCGAGGATTTGTTCGCGCGGCCGCAGCATCCTTATACCGTCGGCCTGCTCGGTTCGATTCCGCGCGCGGGCGATGCCCGGACACGATTGTCGTCGATCGCTGGGATGGTGCCGGCGCTGACAGCGGCGCTCACCGGCTGCCGGTTCGCGGCCCGGTGTCCGTTTGCCGACAACCACTGCCGCGCCGTGCCGCCACCATTGATCGACACCGGCAGCGGTCACCTGTCGCGCTGCTGGAAAACGCCGCTGGAGGCGCTCGTCGCATGAGCGAACCCCTTCTTTCCGTTCGAGATCTTGCCAAGCATTTCATCGGGCATCGCTCGTTGTTGGGTACCGCAAAGGCGCACGTTAGGGCCGTGGACGGAGTTTCCTTCGATGTGAAGGCCGGCGAAACATTCGCGATCGTCGGCGAATCCGGTTGCGGGAAGTCGACCGTCGGCCGGCTGGTGCTGCGGCTGATCGAGCCGACGTCGGGGTCGGTGAACTTCGCCGGTGAGGATATCGCGTCGATTGCGCCCTCGGCGCTTCGGGCATTCCGGGCGAAAGCGCAGCTCATTTTCCAGGATCCGTACGCGTCGCTCAATCCGCGCATGACGGTTGGCGACACGCTTGCCGAACCGCTCATGCTGCATACTGACCTGTCAGCAGCCGACCGGCGCGGGCGGGTCGGCGAACTGCTGCAGACGGTCGGATTAAAGGCCGAGCATTCGCAGCGTTTTCCGCACGAGTTCTCCGGCGGGCAACGGCAGCGCATTGCCATCGCGCGCGCGCTGGCGCCCGGCCCGCAGTTGATCGTGTGCGACGAACCGGTATCGGCGCTGGATGTTTCGATCCGCGCTCAGGTGCTCAACCTGTTGCAGGACCTGCAGCAGAAGTTCGGCCTGGCCTACATTTTCATCAGCCACGATTTGTCGGTCGTGCGCCACATCGCGGATCGCATCGCCGTGATGTACCTCGGCCGTATCGTCGAGACAGCGACGGCCGCCCAGCTTTTCGCCGAACCGCGCCACCCTTATGCCCGCGCGCTGCTGTCGGCCATACCGGTCGCGCAACCAACCGCCGTTCGCGAGCGCCGCCTGCTGCCGGGAGATCCGCCGAGCCCGATCAATCCGCCGCCCGGCTGTCATCTGTCACCGCGCTGCCCGCACGTCCAGGATGTGTGCCGCACCGTCGTGCCCGGGCTCGATAGCGACGGCGGCGGCCATGCTACGCGTTGCCACCTCTGGCGCGAAATCGCGGCCTCTGGCACGATACGCGCCGACGCCGAGACAGCCTCGCCGGAACTGATGCGGCTGTTCGCCCGCTTTGAAACACCTCCTACCTCAGCTTGATCAGTCGCGGAGAACACCTGATGAAACGTACCATTTTTGCTTTAGCCGCGCTCACGCTGCAGGCCCTCGCGCCGGCGGGTGCGCAAACGACACTGCGCATCGGGCTGGCGGAAGATCCCGACATCCTCGATCCGACGCTCGCGCGCACGTATGTCGGGCGCATCGTGTTCGCATCGATCTGCGATAAGCTGTTCGACATTGACGAAAAGCTGACCATCATTCCGCAGTTGGCGCTTGGGCACGAAACGTCGGCGGACGGCAAGACCGTTACGATCAAGCTGCGCCCCGGCGTTAAATTTCACGATGGCGAGGCGATGGATGCCGAGGCCGTCAAATTCTCGCTGGAGCGGCATCTGAATTTCCCGAGTTCGTTCCGCAAGCCGGAACTCGCCGCGATCGACAAGATCGAAGTCGCCGATCCGCTGACGATTCGCCTCCTTCTGAAGAACCCGTTCTCACCGCTCATTGCTCAGTTGTCGGACCGTGCCGGCATGATCGTAAGCCCTAAAGCAGCGACTGCCGCCGGCGATAAGTTCGGTCTCAATCCGGTGTGTGCAGGCCCCTACAAGTTCGTCGAGCGGGTGCAGCAAGACCGCATCGTCGTCGACAAGTTCGCAGACTACTGGGACGCGAAAAATGTCTTTATCGACAAAGTCATTTTCCGCCCCGTCGTCGATTCGACGATCCGGTTGGCGAACCTCAAGTCCGGCAGTCTCGATTTGATCGAGCGGGCGCTGGCAACCGACATCAAGGAGATCAAGGCCGACGCCAAGCTCAAGCTCGCGACCCAGATCGAGATCGGCTACCAGGGCCTGACGCTCAACATCGCCAATGGTCCGGCCGGCACCGACGGTCCGTTCGGCAAAAGCCCGAAGGCGCGGCAGGCGCTGGAATTGGCGATCGATCGCGAAGCGTTGAACCAGGTCGTGTTCAATGGCGAGGCCCTTCCCGGCAACCAGTGGATCAGCCCGCGCAATGCCTACTATCAGGAGAAGTTTTCGGTCCAGAAGCGCGACGTCGCCAAGGCCAAGAAGCTGTTGGAGGAAGCCGGGCTAAAGGCGCCGGTCGCGGTCGACTTCATGGTGCCGAACAATCCTGAATCGCGGCAGGCTGCCGAGGTGATCCAGTCGATGGCAGCCGAAGCCGGCTTCGACATGAAGATCCGCGTCACCGAATTCGCCACCTCGCTCAAGGAGGCCGAGCAAGGCCGCTTCCAGGCCTACTTCATCGGCTGGTCGGGACGCGTCGATCCGGATGGCAACATCTATGTGTTCATGAAGACGAAGGCGCCGCAGAACAACGGGTTCTACTCGGACGCCGAGGCCGACCAGTGGCTCGACGATCAGCGCAAAGTCTCGGCGGTCGCCGAACGCAAGGCGATCTTCGAAAAGTTGACGGGTAAGCTACTGTCCGATGGCCCGATCATCTATCTCTATCACCGCCCGGTCATCATCGCGCACTCGATCAAGCTCGACGGCTACAAGCAGTTGCCCGACGGTCTCGTCCGCGTCACCGGCCTGAAGTTGAAGCCGTGATCACGGGCAATCGAGATGTGAGCACCCCATCCCTTTCCTCTCCCCTTGAGGGGGAGGAAGACGCGGCTCGAATTATTGCGTTTGGCGATAAATCGATTTGGCCGCGTCAGGCGGGGGGTGCTTTGCCTCGACGAGTCGCGCTGCCTCTACCCCCCACCCCCTCCCTCCCCCTCAAGGGGGGAGGGAGGGAGTACTGCCGATGGCTGCAGTATTGGGTAAGCACTGCCGCACCACCGCCGGTGTCATCCTCGGCCTTGGGCCGGGGACCCATGACGCGGCGGTCGCGATCGGTGAAATCAAGTTCCGCTGCACCAGCAAGCGAGCAGGCTTGCACCAAAACTAGTCGATCCCGG
>JANOOW010000607.1:0-2913 GCA_031421555.1 Hyphomicrobiaceae bacterium
CACCAAAACGGTCTCTGCGTCCTCGCTCGAATGGTACCCCGACGCTAACCTGCGGACACTACGGACGAAGTTCGAATTCTGCCTAAAAACACGTTTTTATGAGTGATATCAATAGGTTATCTGGCGGAGAGGGGGGGATTCGAACCCCCGATGCCCTTGCAGGCATGCCGCATTTCGAGTGCGGTGCGATCGACCACTCTGCCACCTCTCCCAACCCGCAAGTGCAGGCGAATGCGCCTTGTTGCTAAGTGCGCACGGAGCGTGGCCGATCCGGCGCGAACAACTTCGACAGCCGAGGGTCGTCTAGGACAAGCACCGCGATTGCGCAAGAGGTGATCGCGCACCGGCAGATTACGGATCCACCTTGACGTACCCAAGCATGGCCGGGATGCAAGACCCGCCGTTTGCGGGGCTGGACAACACGTGATCGGGCTGATGACATAGGTTTTGGTTCAATCAATCGCACCGGGTGTCCACATGTCCCAACTACTCCTGCGCAATTTCGAGCTTCTCGATCCAAACCGGCATACCGAAAAAGTCGGTGGTCATGAAATCCTGGTCGAGGGCGACCGTATCAAGGAAGTGTCGAACAAGCCGATCAAGGCGGCGAATGCGCACGTGGTGGACTGTGGCCGCCGCACACTCATGCCGGGTTTGATCGACGCGCACGTGCATGTGGTCGCGGGCGTCGTCAACGTCGGCCACAACATGTTGCTGCCGGAAGCAACGGTCGCCTTTATGGCGGCTCGCATCATGCGCGGCATGCTGGATCGCGGCTTCACGACCGTGCGCGATGTCGGTGGCGCGACATACGCGCTGGTCGAAGCGGTCGATACCGGGTTGATCGACGGGCCGCGTCTCGTCATATCCGGCAAGGCGCTTTCGCAAACCGGTGGTCACGCCGACGCCCGCACACGCTATGACAAACGCGATCCAGCATCTTTCCAGCATAGCCTCGGCTCGATGGGACGCATTTGCGATGGCGTCGCAGAAGTGCGCAAGGCCGCGCGCGAGGAGATCAAGCAAGGCGCACACCTGATCAAGATCATGGCGAATGGCGGCGTGGCGTCGCCGAACGATCCGATCCATTTTCTCGGCTTCAGCCGTGAAGAGATCATCGCTGCCGTCGAGGAAGCGTCGAACGCTGGTACGTATGTGTCGGCGCACTTGTATACCGACGAGGCCATACGCCGCGCTGTCGAGTGCGGCGTGCACTCTCTCGAGCACTGCAATCTCATCACCGAGAAGACCGCGCGCTTTGCTGCCGAGAAGGGCGCCATCGCGTGTCCGACATTGGTCACCTACGAGTATTTGAAGACCGAGGGCGCGACGTACGGACTGCCACCCGTGTCGGTCGCCAAGGTCGACAGTGTCGGTCTTGCCGGATTGGAGTCGCTGGCAAAGATGAAAGCCGGTGGGTTGACGATGGCCTACGGGTCCGACTTGCTCGGCGAAATGCACCGTCACCAGTCGGAAGAATTCGTGATCCGTGGACGGGTGCTGCCGCCCATCGAAGTGCTGCGCTCGGCGAGTGTGCATGCAGCGAAACTACTGCGTCGCGAGGGGCAGATCGGCATCATCGCGCCCGGCGCTTACGCCGACATGATCCTCGTCGACGGCGATCCACTGAAGGATCTTTCGCTACTGACCGGGCAAGGAAAGCACATCCCGGCGATCATCAAGGGTGGCAAGTTTCACAAGAACACGCTCAACTGAACGTCCGGCGCGTGCAAAGAGGCGATCAGTTGCGCAACCAGGCGACACGAATTCAAACGGCCGGCGAAGGTCGAAACTTGAGCTCGCCGACACCAAAACCGATCGTCGCTCGCGGGCCTCGTTCGCACCGGTTGCCGTTTGGCCGCTGGGCACTGCAAACAGCGGCGGGCTTGGCACTCGCCTTCATTTTGATGCCGCTCATTTTTGTGGTGTGGCTCGCCTTCTTCGCGCAGGAAATCCCTTCGTTTCCACCAGAAGGCTATACGTTGAAGTGGTTCGGCCGCATCGCCGACAACGCAAGCTTCGTGAAGGGATTTTGGCTCAGCCTGCAAGTCGGTGTTCTGGCGACATTGATCGGCATCGTTCTGGCGGTGCCGGCAAGCCTGATGCTGGCGCGGCGGCGTCTGCCCTTGCATGGAGCGATCAATCAACTTTTGCTCTTGCCGTTGATTGTTCCCGGGATCGTCATGGGTACTTCCATCTACGTTTTTCATATCGAGACAGAGATCGCAACTGGGCTACCGGCCTTGGGATCGTTCGCCGGTCTTGTCGCCGGTCACACATTGATCGTCATTCCTTGGACGGTGCGTCTAGTAACGGCGAGCCTAGCGGGCTTCGACCGGACTGTAGAGGAGGCGGCGCAAAATCTCGGTGCGACGCCTCTCGTCACATTCCGCCGCGTGACGCTACCGTCCATTTGGCCAGGCGTGGTCGCAGCTGCTCTGTTCGGTTTCGTGATGTCGTTCGGCAATCTAGAGATGAGCTTGTTTCTGGTTGGCCCGGGCCGTACCACGCTGCCGATCGCCATTCTGCAGTATCTCGAATGGAAGATCGATCCGACGGTCGCGGCCGTGTCCGTGGTGCAGATCGCGATAATCGCCGTTGCCATGATCGTCACGGACCGGTTCGTGAGCTTGGCACGGGTGGTATGATGAGAAAGCTCGATTGATCGATGGCCCAGCTGACGATTGAAGGACTGACGAAGAAGTATGGCGAACACGCCGTTGTGCGCGATGTATCGCTTGAGATTCCCGATGGCGAGTTTCTCGTCCTGCTCGGCCCGTCCGGTTGCGGGAAGACAACGACGCTGCGAATGATTGCGGGCTTCGTTACGCCGACGAGTGGTCAGATCCATATCGCAGTGCGCGATGTCACGACGCTGCCGCCATGGCATCGCAACGCCGGGCTCGTATTCCA
>JANOOW010000608.1:0-3287 GCA_031421555.1 Hyphomicrobiaceae bacterium
AGAAGAAGATCCGCGACCTGCTCGATGCGGCGCTCGGCATCATTACCGATGTTCCCGTCGTCGATGTGCAGAAGCGCGTCGAGGATCGCCGCAGGAATATCCGCGAGATCGACGACCGGATCGTCAAGCTGCGGGAAAAGCAGCTGGCCGCGCCCAAGGATGCGATGCTGCCCGGCGTGCTGACCGACACCGTCGACAGCCTGAGCAAAAACATCGAAGAGCTAAAGAAGAAGATTGAACTCAATCGCGAGGAGATCAAGGCCGCTAAAGGTGAGATCGCGGGTGCGCTCGGCAAATCCGGTATCCAGCTGGCGCCGGAGCAGATCGAAATGCTGCTGGACAGCGTGCTGTCGGGCGATCTCGTGCGGCTCGTCGCCGTGTTCAACTCGGCCAAGCAGGTCGATAGCCAACTCGGCAAGCTGATGGCCGTGTCGGGTGACAACACGAGCGCGGCGCGCAAGTACTTCGCCATGCATGCGGCGTTGTTCGCGATGCTCGTCCACGCGCAGGATACGTTGATCGCGAAGATCGATACCAACTATCTGCCCAAGCTCGACGCCATCGCCAAAGACATCGATGCGGCCCGCAAGAAGACCAACGAGCTGCTGCGCGCCGAGAATCGGCCCGACCAGAAGAAGGCGCTGGAAGCCAATCGCGACAGCCAAAAGCTCGCCGAGGACGCGGCCAAAGGCTATCGCCGGTACATGCTGCAACAGCGCGAGCAGATCGCGTCGGCGCGTAAGCGTGCAGCCCACGACTTGCGCATTGCCGACAATACGTTCGAGACGGTGGAAGCCAGTTATCAGTTGCGCAACCTGATGCGTGACAGCGCGACGTCCTTCGAGGCGATCCAGAAACTCGAAGCGCCGACCTTCGAGCAGATCTTCAAGAACGAGGAACTGCGCAAGGAATTCGAGAACCTGACCCGCAGGCTCGATGCGCCCGCCAGCTGACATTTGAGCGGCCCCATTTCGCGGGACAGATTTTTGATTGCGATGTCGGCGCGGCGGCTGTTGGATCGTCCTTGAGGCATGCATCGAACGCTTCTGCCGTTTTGATGTGGGGATCAGGGAGAAGTGAGATGCTCAAGACGCTCGGCATAATTGCGGCAGTTCTCGTTGTCTTGGCTGCAGGTCTCTTGATCTACGCGTCGAGCAGGCCCGACACGTTTTCGGTGCAGCGCTCGGTCAGTATCAAAGCGCCTCCGGAGAAAATCTATCCGTTGATCAATAACCTCCGCAGCTTCAATGCCTGGGATCCATTCTCGAAAAAAGATCCTGGAATCAAGAGGACCTATGGTGGACCGGAGAGCGGCAAGGGCGCCAGATACGAGTGGCAGGGCAATCGGCAAGTCGGCTCCGGCAGGATCGAAATCACCGGCACCACTTCGCCATCCAGCGTCGCGATGAAGCTCGACATGACGACGCCGATGGAGGCCCACAACACAGTGCAATTTACGCTGGAGCCGAAGGGTGACACGACCACCGTGACCTGGGCGATGAAAGGGCCAAGTCCTCTTATTGCGAAGGTGATGGACGCAACCTTCGGCATGGATCGGATGGTCGGCGGCGAGTTCGAAAACGGTCTCGCCAATCTGAAGGCGCTGGCGGAAAAGTAGACCGGGAGATCCTTCAATGCCGACCGTTGTCTTCACGCCAAACATTCAGCGGCATGTGCGCTGTCCACAGGTAGAGGCGAGCGGCGATCGATTCAACCGGCAACCGGCTGGCGTTCGGCTCGACCACCGGCGGTTTGTGGGTGACCGAAAACCAGGGCGATAGCTGGGCCTGCGTCTCGCACACCCTGTCGCCGGTTTACGCCGTGCGCTTCGCCTGACCTCACCGCTTGTTCGCCGCCCGCCATGCCGCGAACTCCGGTTTCACGGCGTCATCCGTGGCTGGGTAAAGGCCGATGATCGTGCGGCCCTCGTTGACCTTTTCGGTGACGAAGTCTTCGAAGGCGGTCATCTCGACGGCTTCGTCGGCGATCTCGGCGGCGATGTGCGCGGGGATCACGACGACGCCATCGCTGTCACCGACGATCACGTCGCCGGGCCACACCGGAGCATCGCCGCATCCGATCGGCACGTTGATGTCGAGGGCCTGGTGAACCGTGAGATTGGTCGGCGCCGATGGCCGGTTGTGAAACGATGGGATGCCGAGTTTGGCAATCTCGGCGGCATCGCGAAATCCGCCGTCGGTGACGATGCCGGCAACGCCGCGCTTCATCAACCGCGTA
The DNA here is from genome assembly GCA_031421555.1 of Hyphomicrobiaceae bacterium. GTDB lineage: Bacteria > Pseudomonadota > Alphaproteobacteria > Rhizobiales > Hyphomicrobiaceae > JAKFWF01. The sequence continues at coordinate 2,239 of JANOOW010000608.1, forward strand.
ACCAGTATCGAGCCGGCGGACGCCGCGCGCGCATCCTTGCGGCTGTCGATGACGAACACCGCGCCGGGCGGGCAATCCTCGACGGCCTTGCGCTGGGGATGTTCGCGGTTCTGGAACACCGTGATCAAATTCAAGTCTTCGCGCGCCGGGATGTAACGCAGCGTGAACGCCTCGCCCACCATCGTCGGCTTTTGCGCATCGAGCGGCACCACGCCCTGGATCATCTGGTTGCGGAATCCTCGCTTATAAAGCGCGGTGCAAATGGTGGCGGTGCTGACCGTCTTCAGTTTGTCGCGCGTGGCGGCGGAGAGGGGCATAGGAACTCCTGATTAGATGGGATTGCTGTCGGAGGTGCGGCCAACCGCTGCTGGGGTGTGAGCACCAACCCAAGGTTGCCTTCCCGGAAAGGCCGCGATAGCAACCTTATCCGGGATCGCGTGCCATCGACAGGACGCGATCCCGGGTCTCGGCGCAAGGCGCGCTCGCCCGGGAAAGCAAAGTAGGGAATTTAGTTGATCGCTGGTTCCGGCACGGGCGCGCCGAAATCCGTCTCCAGGAAATCGAAGTCGCACCCGTCGTTGGCCTGTTTGATGTGGCGCGAGAACATCCAGCCGTAGCCGCGCTCGTAGCGGGGAATGGGTGGTTTGAGCGCCGCGCGCCTCGCCGCCAGCTCCGCTTCGGGCACGTCGAGATTGATGCTGCGCGCGAGCACGTCGACGCTGATCATGTCGCCGGTTTTGACGAGCGCCAACGGTCCACCTACGTAGGATTCAGGCGACACGTGCAGGATGCAGGCGCCGTAGCTCGTGCCGGACATGCGGGCATCCGAGATCCGGATCATATCTCGCACGCCTTGTTTGACGAGCTTGGTCGGGATCGGCAGCATGCCCCACTCGGGCATCCCAGGCCCGCCCTGTGGTCCAGCATTGCGCAACACCAGAACTGCGTCGGCCGTCACATCGAGATCGGCATCGTTGGTCGCAGCCTTCAACGCCGGATAGTCGTCGAACACGAGGGCTCGGCCGGTGTGCTTCAGCAGACGCTGCTCG
>JANOOW010000609.1:0-2250 GCA_031421555.1 Hyphomicrobiaceae bacterium
GTTGCATCACATGCACCCGCCGAGCAGCCTGTCCCGCGATTTCCTGCTGCACGGCATCACCTACAAGATTCAGGAGAGGGCGTTTGGCGGCCTCCCCAAGTCGATCCTGCGCAGGCTGTCCGCAAACGAAGCCGATGCGCCGTTGGCCGCAGGCCGCAAGCCGTCGCCGCGCACCGCCGTGAAGCCGGGAACGCGGCTCGTGCGCGAATGGAACGGGCAGACGCACACCGTCCTCGTTCACCCGGACGGCGTCGAGTGGCGCGGGCAGCGCTACGGGTCGCTCTCGATCGTCGCCCGGGAAATCACCGGCGCGCACTGGTCCGGGCCGCGGTTCTTCGGACTGACCACCAAAAAGGGGGTGAGCGATGGCTGATGCCAACCTCGATGCCATTCAACGGGAATTCGCCGAGCTGACCGGCCTGTTCGAGGACGCAGCCCTCATCGCGTCTGCTGGCCAAGGCGTCAACAGCCTCGATGGCGCGCATCGTCGATCTAGGCGCCTCTCGACAACGATGCAACGAATCCGAAGGCGGATGATCATTCTGGAAGACCGCCTGCAATGAAGCGGATGAACTGCGCCATCTACACACGCAAGTCCTCCGACGAGGGGCTCGAAAAGGAGTTCAACTCGCTCGACGCGCAGCGCGAGGCTTGCGCCGCCTACGTTGTTAGCCAGAAGCATGCGGGATGGGCTGCACTCCCTGACCTCTATGACGACGGCGGTCTGTCCGGGGGCACGATCGAGCGTCCGGCGCTGCAGCGGCTTCTCGCCGGCATCAGGTCCGGCAAGGTTCAAATCGTGGTCGTCTACAAGGTCGACCGGTTGACGCGCTCGCTCGCCGACTTCGCCAAGATCGTCGACGTGTTGGATGCACACGACGCATCGTTCGTGTCCGTGACGCAGTCGTTCAATACGACGACCTCAATGGGCCGGCTGACGCTCAACATGCTGCTCTCGTTCGCGCAATTCGAGCGCGAGATTGCCGGTGAACGCATTCGCGACAAGATCGCCGCCTCAAAGGCCAAGGGCATGTGGATGGGCGGCAACGTCCCACTCGGCTACGATGTCAGGGAGCGGAAGCTGATCGTCAAGGACACCGAAGCCGCAACGGTGCGCATAATTTTCCAGCGATACGCGGCACTTGGATCGGTCCGGTTGCTCGGCCACGAACTCGACCGGCTCGGCGTCGTCAGCAAGCGCCGGGAAGGCGCCGGTGGCGTCCTGGCAGGTGGCAACCAGTTTTCTCGCGGCGCCCTCTATACCCTGCTGCAGAATCCAATCTACCGCGGCCAGATCGGGCACCAGGGAAAGGTCTATCCCGGCCAACACGAGGCGATCATCGATGCTGAACTCTGGCAACTCGTTCAGGCGAAGCTCGCCGGAAATCGGCAGGCACGAGCGCTCGGAGCAGACGCGGCTGAGCCCAGCCTGCTGGCCGGATTAATTTTGGATGGCGAAGGGCAGCGCATGACGCCGACGCATGCAGTCAAGAAGGGCCGGCGCTATCGGTACTACGTCTCGACCCAACTCATATCCGGCACGCGATCCGACCATGCCAAGGGCTGGCGTATCCCCGCGGGCGATATCGAAGCGCTGGTCCTTGATCGGCTCCGTGCATTCTTTGCATCTGATAGGGAACTCGGCGACGCGCTGTCATGCTTCGACCTCGACGCCTTGGCCGTTCGGTCGGCTATCTCGAAGGCGAGCCAACTCGTCGAAGGTTGGACGAGCCTACCAGCGATTAAGCTCCGCGAGCTTGTCCGCTTTGTTGTCGCGAACATAATCGTTCACGATGACATGGTCATTGCGTCCCTCAAGCCGACGGAGGTTGCGACTGTCCTGCTAGGCGACGGGTACAGTGTGCCGGCGGATCGGCCGCTTCGCGCGATAGAATTGACCATCGACGCCAAGCTGCGCCGCGCCGGAAAAGGGATCCGTTTGGTTGTCGGGGGCGGCGTAACTAATAAGCCCGACGGGCAGATGGTTGCCCTATTGCGCGACGCGCACGCGACGCGCGACTCTCTGTTGTCGGGACGCGACGAGACCATCGACGCGATGGCGCAGCGGCTTGGGATCAAACGGGACTATCTTTCGGCGCGCATGCGGCTGACGTATCTCGCGCCGGACATCGTCGGCGCACTCGTCCACGGACGGACACCCGAGGGGCTGACACCGGCCAGCCTTCTCTCCTTGTGCAAAGATCTGCCACACGACTGGCAGCTCCAGCGGGCTGTCCTCGGAATTGAGAC
>JANOOW010000610.1:0-4860 GCA_031421555.1 Hyphomicrobiaceae bacterium
CCAGTTCTTCGACCAGCCCTTGGCGTGCACGTAATCCTGGATCAGCGATTGGAAGCCCGTTTGCGCCACGCCTAATCCAACCGAGCCGGTGGAGAAGTCGACGTCGTCCCCGTCCTTGGTGCGCGAGGGATAGCTCTGTGCGCCACCGAACGCCCGGAAGTTCTGCAGCTTATCGAGCGTCTGGTTGCCTAGGAGATATTGGATGGCGTGGAATACCGGACTGGCATGCGGCTTGACGGCGACGCGATCCTCCGGCCGCAGAATGTGAAAGTAGAGCGCCGTCATCAACGTCGCCAGCGATGCGGACGAAGCCTGATGGCCGCCGACTTTCAAACCATCGATTGCCTCGCGCTCATGATTGGCATTGTGGATCATATACGACGAGAGCCACAGAACTTTGCGTTCGAGTTCACGCAGCATGGCGATGGTGGCTGTGCGGTCAACGGGAGTGAGTGAGCCGTCCATGAAGTCCTCGATTTAGTTGTTGCCGCCTGGATTGTTTTGCACTTCGACTTCAAATCCGGCATCGCGCAGTTGAGCGACCGCTGCCTCCAAGTGAGCGCGGTCGCGGGTTTCGATCACGACCTCGAGCAGCGTGCCCTTGGCCGGTAAATCCGAGAACGTGCGCTGATGCGATACCTCGACGATGTTGGCACCAGCTTCGCCCAGAAGCGTTGCGACGCGGGCCAATTGGCCCGGTCGGTCCATCAGGTCGATGATCAGTTGCGATAGCCGGCCTTCGCGCGCCAGCTCGCGTGTCAGAACCGAAGCCAGCAGCCGCGTGTCGATGTTGCCGCCGCACAGGACGAAGCCGACTTTGGCGCCTGCGAAAACATCGGGGTAGGCGCAGGCCGCCGCATGGCCCGCGGCGCCAGCGCCTTCGACCACGGTCTTCTCGATGTTGATCAAAAGCGACACCGCATGCTCGATCCGGTTCTCGCTGACCAGCAAAATGTCGTCGACGTTCTCGCGGATCAGGCGTTCGGTGAGCGCGCTATGACCCTTCACCGCGATGCCTTCGGCGAGCGTGTCGCCGCGCGCTGGCAGATCGGTACCCTTCAAGCGATTGTACATCGCCGGCACCAAGGCCGCCTGCACACCGATGATCTTGATCGATGGCTTGATCGCCTTGGCGGCAACGGCGACGCCCGAAATCAAACCGCCGCCACCAATGGGCACCACGATGATGTCCAGGTCAGGCACGGCCGAGAGCATCTCAAGCGCGATCGTGCCTTGGCCGGCGATGATCAGCGGATCGTCGTAGGGATGAATGAATGTGTAGCCGTGCTTGGCTGCTTCGGCGTGCGCAAAACGGGCGCTGTCTTCCAAGGTGGCGCCGGAGACGATCACCGTCGCTCCGTGGTTCTTGGTATTCTCGACCTTTACCGACGGCGTGCCGACCGGCATCACGATCGTTGTGGGAATTCCCAAACGCTTGGCGTGGTAGGCGACACCCTGCGCATGGTTGCCAGCAGACATCGCGATGATCCCCGCTTTGCGTTGCGCGAGCGTCAGATGTGTCAGCCGGTTGCACGCGCCGCGTTCCTTGAAGGAAGCGGTGAATTGCAGGTTCTCGAACTTCAGCCAGGCTTCGCAACCGAGCAATTCCGAGAGCGTGCGGCTGTGATCGAAGTCGGTGATCAAAACTTCGCCGTCGATGACGCGCGCCGCCTGCTCGATATCGGCAAGCGTGACCTGAGTGGGCGTTTTGACCTCGACAGTTGAGTGCGTCATCTGCGTGTTGCCTCTCCCGACTGATCGATAGCGCAATTTCACTGGCGATACTTTGCGTTTCTTGCCAATGAACACAGCAGATTTGGCGATCTCAGCCAATCGGGAGCCGTTCTGCAACAGGATAAGCCAGCATGACCCTCGATGCCATAGATCGCCGGCTTCTTGCGGCACTGCAGATCAATGGACGGTTGTCTGCGACGGAGCTCGCGGAGAAGGTCGGATTGACCACCAGCCCGTGTCTCCGTCGCATCCGCAACCTTGAAGAGGCGGGTGTCATCCAGGGCTATTCGACCGTCATCGATCAAACCAAGGTCGGTCTGCCAGTGAGCGTCTTCGTGTCGATAAAACTCGAACGCCAGCGGGAAGATGCGATGCACGGGTTCGAGGAGGCGGTACGGCGCTGGCCAGAGGTGGTCGAGTGCTATCTGATGACCGGCACGCGGGATTATCTGCTGCGGGTGGTGGCGCCCGATTTGGCTGGATACGAGCGGTTCTTGAAGCAAACTTTAACGCGGCTCGATGGCGTTGCCAGCATCGAGTCGAGCTTTGCCCTGGCCCAGGTCAAGCATTCGAGCGCGTTGCCGATCGCAGCGACCTGACGCTTTCTGAATGGCGGCTTAACGGAGCGTTCAGTCGAGGGTCAACCGGGAGCCCGTAGAGTGCATTCGAAGCTGGAATTGGAGAGGCAAACGGCCAGCCGCGATCGTTACGGAGGCTAAAGTCACATGACCGTGAATAAAAGCGATATTAAAACGGCACTGCTCGCATTCGTTGCGGCGGCTGCATTCATCGCGGCAGCCGTCGTGTCGGTAGCGCCGGCTGCTTCAACTACTTTCCTGGGAAGCCAAGAGAAGGAGCCGCAGCAAAGCGTGCTGGTAAAGGCGGGGCTTCGCGGCGCTTGAGCTTGAGATGCCAAAAGCGCCAGGAGCGCGCATCGAAGATGCCAGGTAAGGGATTATCTAGTGCGTGAGTGAGCGGCTGCTCGCCAATCGAAGTCAGAACCGCCGTCACATCGTCGAGCGTGCCATACGTCATTAAGTAGGCAAGGAATTGCCGCGGGTTTCGAAGCGTTGTTCGGGGCGGCTGAAACCAGACAACACGCTTTGCAACCGCCAAAAGCGCGGGCGTCATCGGGATGGTTGGAGAATCGGGGATAGTCGGCATCGCCCGGTCAGTTTCCTTTTCTTAAGATCTCGCGCAAGCGTTTTTAGATCGACTTCTTCCACAAGCTCCCGAAGTGCCCTCTTTATACGTGGTGGCAGTTTCGTAAGCTCGGGCGCATGTAAATCGCCGATAGCCTTCAAACCCAGTAGCGGATTGAACTGCTGCCCGTAAATTTTGGTCGCAGCGGCCAAAGCGTCCAAAATGGTCAGCGAAGTCTGTGTGAATAGCGCATGGAGGTCGAGATAGTCCTTTATTTCTACGCGCTGGGTAACGACCGCAGCCTTCATGCCGGCCAGATCTATTGGCGATGCCAGTCCGATCCCGGGCTGCCGAAGGGGCCTGGTAAATTTTATGCGTTGCATCTTAGGGACGCCAAAAAAGGATACGAGGACGGGTTTGCCGCGCTTCACAGCAACAGTCAGCGTATTCGGCTCTTCTTGTAAGACTTGGGCGCCGGTCAGGAACGGAATGGCAGCTTTCAGTTGCCGGGCGTCGATATTTTGATACGAAAAAAAATCATAGTCGATCGAGCGCCGATGACCGAGAAGCAAGGCCAATGCTGTTCCGCCGCAAAGAACGAACTCAGGTGGTACGTTCCCAAGTTCATCCCACAGCCGGCGCTGCGCTGCTGGCAGGCAATGCAGCTGTAGATTATCCGCGCCCATCACCCGCGCATCTTGGGGTCGAGCCAGTCACGCAAACTGTCCCCGAACATGTTGAAAGCAAAAACTGCGAGCGTGATGGCCAAGCCTGGAAACAGGATCATCCAAGGTGCGGTCTTGTAGAAGTCCGCGCTCGCTCCCGACAACATCAAGCCCCATGCCGGCGTTGGCTCGGTGACGCCGAGCCCAAGGAACGACAGCGACGCTTCGAGCAGGATTGCCTGCGCGATGAAGGCCGTCGTCATGATTAGGTAGGGCGCGACGATGTTCGGCAGGATGTGACGCAAAATGATGCGCCGGTCGCCAAAGCCCGCTGCACGCGCGGCATCGATAAACGGCATCTGCACGATCGATAACGTGGACGACCGGGCGATGCGCGCCATCTTCGGGATGATCGGCAACGAGATCGCGGCGACGAGGTTCATGTCGACGCCGAACACCGGCCACTTGCCCAAAACTGCCACCACGACCATGGCGAGCACGATGATCGGGAACGACAGCATGATGTCGACGAAGCGCTGAATGACGGTATCGATGGTGCCGCCCCAGTACCCCGACGCTGCCCCGATCAGGGCGCCCAGAGAGCATCCAAACAACGACGACAGGATGCCGACCGCGAGCGCCGTGCGCGCGCCATAGACAATGCGGCTGAACACATCGCGGCCGAACTGGTCGGTGCCGAGAATGTGCTCGCTGTTCGGCGCACCGAGCATCGCCGCGAAGTCGATCGCCTCCGGATCGAAAGGTGCGATCCAGCGTGCGCCAACTGCCGCGATGACATAAGCGAGAATGACGATGAAGCCTGCAAATCCAAGCGGCTGCGACCGGATGAATTGCCAAACCATGTTGGGCCGGCGCGGGATCGCGTCAGCTGCAACCTTGGCAGGGGCCGGGATGGAGGTGTCAGCCATGGCTTTCCTCAGCTCACACGAATGCGCGGGTCGAGCACGCCGTACAGCAGGTCGACCACGAGATTGACGATGATGAAGGTAACGGCGATCAGCAGCACGAGACCCTGGATCAGATTGAAGTCGCCGCGCGTCGTCGCGTCGACGAAGAGTTTCCCGATGCCGTTCAGGTTGAACACTTGTTCGGTGACGACGAGGCCGCCGATCAGAAACGCGAACTCGAGGCCGATGACCGTGACCACGGGCAGCAGCGCGTTGCGTAGCGCGTGACGCCTCACCACCAGCGACTGGTACAGGCCCTTGGCGCGTGCGGTGCGGATGTAATCCTCACGCAGCACTTCGAGCAACGCCGATCGCATCATGCGAGTGGCGATCGCCGCGTACCGGTAGCC
>JANOOW010000611.1:0-1658 GCA_031421555.1 Hyphomicrobiaceae bacterium
GCAGATCAAGCTGAACAGCCGCCGGGCGAAGTCGCAGGACCTGTCGGCCGGAACCGAACACTTCGCAATCGTTTAGCTTGCCCTCAGTCGCAGCGGACTGGCAGGGCCAGATCCGCGGTGTCCGTGAAAAATGCGCAAGCACGAGGGCGGCTCGTGCCGATGTTGCCGGCGGCGGCGCTAAGCTTGGGGCATGAGCACCCTCAACACCAAAATCTATTCTCTCGTCCCTTCGCACAAGGTCGCCTTTCTCGGCCTGGGCGTAATGGGTTACCCGATGGCCGGGCACCTTGCGTTGGCGGGGCACAGCGTCACGGTCTACAACCGGACCGCTGCCAAGTCGGCCGATTGGCTTAAGCAGATCGCCGCGGCCGGCGCAGTGGCTACGCTCGGTCATGCGGCCACGCCGCGCGAAGCCGTCGCTAACGCGGATATCGTTTTTTGCTGTGTCGGCAATGACACAGACTTGCGCTCGGTGGTTCTGGGTGCCGATGGCGCCTTCGCCGGCATGAAAAAGGGCTCTGTCTTCGTGGATCACACCACCGCCTCGGCCGATGTCGCGCGCGAACTCTCGAAAGCAGCCCATGGGCTTGGCCTGCAGTTCATCGATGCGCCGGTATCCGGCGGCCAGGCGGGGGCGCAGAACGGCGCGCTCACCGTGATGTGCGGCGGCGACGCCACCACTTTTGAACGAGTCAAGCCGGTAATCGACGCCTTCGCACGCGCCGTGACTCTGCTGGGCGAGAGCGGTGCGGGTCAGCTCGCGAAGATGGTCAACCAGATCTGCATCGCGGGACTGGTGCAGGGTTTGTCGGAAGCCATCGCCTTCGGCCAGCGCGCCGGCCTCGATATGGAGGCCGTGCTCGGCGTCATCAGCAAGGGCGCTGCGCAAAGCTGGCAGATGGAGAACCGCGGCAAGACGATGATTGAAGGCAAGTTCGATTTCGGCTTCGCGGTCGACTGGATGCGCAAGGACTTGGGTCTGGTGTTCGACGAAGCCAAACGCAACGGCGCGCAACTGCCGGTGACGCAATTGGTCGACACGTTTTATGCCGACGTACAACAGGCCGGCGGCAAGCGCTGGGATACCTCCAGCCTGATCACACAGCTGAAGTAACCGGCGACGCCCTAGCGAATGGGCGTCGTGCTTGCGCCGCCGCTTGGAGCAGGCAGCGGCTCCATCGCGGGCAGTGGGACGTTGGAGCGTGAAGCCGGCGCAACGCTCGATGGCGAGGACACAGGTGCCGGCGCATTGTTGTCACGCGTCTGGTTCGCAAGATCCGCATCGCTGACGATTTCGACCACGCGCACGACGCGACTGACACCGGACACGCCGCGGGTGATGTCGGTCGCGCGATCGGTCTCGCGCCGGGTCGCGATGCCCATGATGTAGACGGTGCCGCGTTCGGTCACGATCTTGAACGAGTTGGCGAAGATGTCCTTGGCGTCGAGTAGCGATGCCTTCACCTTGCCTGTAATGTAGGTGTCGTTGGAGCGCTGCGGGAACGAACTAGACGGGCCGACCGCGAGTTCGTTTACCACCGAGCGCACGTTGTCGGCACGGCGCAAAACCTCTTCGGCGCGCCGCTTGTCGGCCTCGTTGCCGACCGTGCCGACCATCAGAACCTGCCGGTTAAAACTCACCAGCGTGACGTTCATCT
>JANOOW010000612.1:0-3357 GCA_031421555.1 Hyphomicrobiaceae bacterium
GTCGTTTTCGCGCAGGCGCAGCAGGTCGATGGTCGAGCCGAAGAAGGCTCGGCCCGCGTCGGGCCGCGTCTTGCCGGTGATGACGTCCATCATCGTCGTCTTGCCGGCGCCGTTCGGCCCGATGATCGCGCGCATTTCGCCGGGCCGGATGTCGAGCGACAATCCGTTCAGTGCGCGAAAGCCATCGAACGAAACCTCGACGCCGGAAAGATACAGCAGGGAGTGAGTGACATCGCTCATTTTGGTTGCCCCATCCGACTCCGCTGTGCGGAGCCGGCCGGATGGGGCGGTTCCGCCTCCGCCGGCCGGCGCGCGCGCCCACTTGGAAGTCCCCTTGCGGGGGAACGCGTGTCGGCGGAGGCATCGAAAAACGTGCCGATGATGCCCTTCGGCAGGAACAGCGTGACGAGCACAAACAGCGCGCCGAGTGCGAACAACCAGTACGGCGCGAGGATGCCGCTGGTGAAGGTCGTCTTGGCGTAGTTGACGAGGATCGCGCCGAGAGCCGCACCGACCAGCGTGCCACGCCCGCCGACGGCGACCCAGATCACCACCTCGATCGAGTTCGCCGGCTGGAATTCGCTCGGATTGATGATGCCGACCTGCGGCACGTAAAGCGCGCCAGCGACACCGGCCATGCAGGCCGATAACGTGAACAGGAACGTCTTGTAGGCATCCACCCGGTAGCCGATGAACCGCGTGCGGCTTTCCGCATCACGGATCGCAACCAGCACCTTGCCGAGCTTCGACGATACGACGTAGCGCGCGATCACGTAAGCGATCATCAACGTGACCGCGCTCAGCGAAAACAGTGTCGCGCGGGTGCCGGGCGCCTGCACGTTGTACCCCAAAATGTCCTTGAAATCGGTCAACCCGTTGTTGCCGCCGAAGCCCATGTCGTTGCGGAAGAACGCGAGCCACAACGCGTAGGTCAGCATCTGCGTGATGATCGACAGGTACACGCCGGTAACGCGTGAGCGAAAAGCGAACCAGCCGAACACGAAAGCGAGCAGTCCCGGTGCCAAAAATACCATCAGCACCGCAAACGGGAACATGTCGAAGCCCCACCAGTACCACGGCATTTCGTTCCAGTTGAGGAACACCATGAAGTCGGGCAGCAGCGGATTGGCGTAGACGCCGCGCGCGCCGATCTGGCGCATCAGATACATGCCCATGGCGTAGCCGCCGAGCGCGAAGAATGCGCCGTGGCCAAGGCTGAGGATGCCGGCGTAGCCCCAGATCAGATCGAGCGACAGCGCCAGGATCGCAAAGCACAAATACTTGCCCCACAACGCGACGCTCGACGTCGAGATGTGAAAGATCGACGACGGCGGGAACATTAGATGGCACACCGGCACGACGATCGCCGCGATTGCCAGCAGTCCGAGGAAGATCGCGCCGCGCCGGTCGCGATCGATGATCGAGCGTAGAATCATGCCTCCACCGCCCGGCCCTTGAGGGCGAACATGCCGCGCGGACGCTTCTGGATGAACATGATGACGGCGATCAGCAGGATGATCTTGCCAAGCACCGCGCCGGCGAACGGTTCAAGCAACTTGTTGGCAATGCCGAGCGACATCGCACCGACGAGCGTGCCCCAAAGATTGCCAACGCCACCGAATACGACGACGAGGAAACTGTCGACGATGTAGCTCTGGCCGAGGTTCGGCGACACGTTGTCGATCTGGCTGAGCGCGACACCGGCCAATCCGGCGATGCCCGAGCCGAGACCGAAGGTGAGAGCATCGACGCGGGCGGTCGGGATGCCCATCGATGCGCCCATCCGCCGGTTTTGCGTGACCGCCCGCATATGCAAGCCGAACGCGGTGTACTTCAGCGCCATCAGCAGACCAACGAAGATCGTGGCCGCGAACACGATGATCCAGAGCCGGTTCCAGGTGATGACGAGTTCGCCGATGTTGAAAGCGCCGGACATGAAGTTCGGCGCGCCGACCTCGCGATTTGTCGGACCGAACCAGGTGCGCACCGCCTGCTGCAAGATGAGGCTGATGCCCCAAGTGGCGAGCAGGGTTTCGAGCGGCCGCCCGTAGAGGAAGCGGATGACGCTGCGCTCGATCGCGATACCGATCGCGCCGGCAACGAGAAACGCCAGGGGTACGGCAAAGATCAGCGAGTAGTCGAACAGGCTTGGAAAGCTGGTGCGGATCACCTCCTGCACGACGAAGGTCGTATAGGCGCCGATCATCACCATCTCGCCGTGCGCCATGTTGATCACGCCCATCACGCCGAACGTAATGGCGAGGCCGATGGCAGCGAGCAGCAGAACGGAGCCGAGAGATAGCCCGTACCAAAGGTTTTGCGCGACGCGCCAAACCGCGAGACGGCTTTCGATTTCGGCGACGGCACGGGTCGCTGCGTCCTTGAGCGCGGGCGATGCATCGGCGCTCACGTTTTGCAAAGCGGCAATCGCGGTCTGGTTCGCGCGGGTCTGCAGGACGGTGACGGCTGCGATGCGCGAGATCTCGGGCGCATCCCTGTTGCCGATGAGGATGACCGCCCGGGCCGATTCTAGCTCGAGCCGAACTTTAAGGTCGGTCTCCTTGGCGAGGGCTGCTTCGACTTGCCCAAACTTGCTCGCGTCTTGCGATTTGAAAATCGATTGCGCCGCTTCCAGCCGTTTTGATGGATCAGGCGATAGCAACGTCATGGCGCCAAGTGCGGCCTGGACCACGGTGCGGACGCGATTGTTGAGGCGCACCGCGGTGAGATCGGCGGGCGCGGTTGCGACAGCCGCACCGGTTGCGGCGTTGGTCAGCTTGCCGTCCTTGGCTGCGATGGCAACGGTCCTTTCTGCCGTCGAAAACTGGAGCCGGCCGCCGGCAAGCGCTTCGAGGATTGCGGCGGCGTTGGGCTCGCCCGAGGCTGCAATTTCACCGATGGCGATGACGGTATCGCCGTAGCTGTCGGTCAGCAGGCGGGCAAGCGGCTCGTCGGGCTTCGCCGCGTAAGCCGGTGCGAATGCCGCAGTCAGCATCCAGCTCAGCAGAAAAAGTTTAGCGAAGAGGCGCATGTGTCTCGTCTTATCGATTGCCTACGCGGTCATTCGCGGATCAGGCGGCGCAACAGCGTGCCGCCCGCAGATGAATTGACGAGGCCGTCAGCATCGAACGGACGTCGATGATCGGACTACGTGTTCCAGGTGGAGGCGCTTACTTGCCCTCTCCCCCGCCTTTCGGGGGAGAGGGCAGAGGACCGCCCGCAGGGTGGTACGAGGGTGAGGGGCAGCCGCTTGCTCCGTGCCGTTTTATCGCTCATTTCCAGAGTGCGGGTTGGGCGTGTAAACCCACCGACGGAGCAAGTGGCTGCCCCTCACCCTGACCCTCTCCCCCTGACGCG
>JANOOW010000613.1:0-8403 GCA_031421555.1 Hyphomicrobiaceae bacterium
CGTGGCGACGTTCCCGCCACCCGCGACCGGGGAGGCCGGGATCCGCGCGTCGAAAACGGCTACCTGCACACCGGGCCCAATGGCGCCGGACATTTCGTCAAGATGATACACAACGGCATCGAGTACGGCATGATGCAGGCGATGGCAGAAGGCTTCGACATCTTGAGCCACGCCAACTCGCCGAAGCTGCCTGCCGAAGAACGCCTCATCCTCGACACCGCCGACATTGCCGAAGTCTGGCGCCGCGGCAGCGTCATCACCTCGTGGCTGCTCGACTTGACCGCCGAAGCACTCGCCCGCGATCCGTCACTGGCAAGCTTCTCCGGCCACGTCTCCGATTCCGGCGAGGGCCGCTGGACAGTCGAAGCCGCGATCGAACGCGATGTGCCTGCCGAAGTGCTCACGTCGGCGCTCTACACCCGCTTCCGCTCGCGCCAGGTCCACACTTTCGCGGAGAAGGTCTTGTCGGCGATGCGCAAAGGCTTCGGCGGTCACACCGAACCTGGAAAATCTTGATCGGGAATGGAAACGCCACCGCCTTATGCGCCCTCCGCCCGCATGCCGACCACACTCCTGGTGATGGGCGTTGCCGGGTCGGGCAAGAGCACGGCTGGGGAAAATCTCGCCGTCGAACTCGGCTGGCCGTTCCGCGATGCCGACAGCTTCCACCCGGCCGCCAACATCGCCAAGATGAGCGCCGGCATTCCGCTCACCGACGACGATCGCTGGCCGTGGCTCGATGCCATCGCCGCTTGGATCGACGAGCGGCGCAACACGGGCACACCGGGCATCGTTTCGTGCTCGGCCTTGAAGCGCAGTTACCGGCGCATCCTGCTCGAAGGACGTCCGGATGTTCGGCTGGTCTATCTGCAAGGCGACAAGTCGTTGATCGCTGGCCGCATGGCCCGGCGTACCGGCCACTTCATGCCGCCCGCGCTACTCGATAGCCAGTTCGCGGCACTCGAGGAGCCGACCGCCGGCGAATGGCCGATCATTGCGCCGATCGAGCTTTCGCCCCGCCGCATCATCGAGCACATTCTCGCCAGCATGGCGCAAGCGGGCCCGTGGAAGGATTGATCGCGCAAGGAAAACGGACACACGTCCTATCCGACACGCGGTTGCCACAGTGCCGCCTTAGCCGCGACCTCGTGTGCTGAGCAAAACTGTTCGCCGAATACGAGATTTCCCCAACGAGGTTCCCATGCGTCGTCGTAGTGTCCTAGCGGTCGCGGCCCTCTGTGCTGCGAGCCCCTCATTTGCAGCCGACATCACGGCCTCGTCGAAGATCGATGCGGTGACGGTTTTCCCGGCTGGAGCCGAGATCTCGCGCACTGCCAAGGTGAAATTACCCGTTGGCGAGCACGTGGTGATCTTCCCCGATCTGCCACGCGATGCGATTGCCAATTCGATCCGCGTCGAAGGCAAGTCGACGGGCCGGCTGGAGATTGGTTCGGTCGATAGCCGCATGCTCAACGTGCCACGCACCGACGCCGCGTCGACCGCCACCGAGCGACGCCGCATCGAAGGTGAGATCGAGACGTTGAAGGACGCCAAGACCGTGCTCGCAGCGCAAGTGCAGACGGCGGAGACGCAGAAGTCGCTGATCACCAACCTCACGAACCTGCCCGCGCGGCCGGCTCCAACCGCCGGCACGGCACCGGCTGAAAACTGGAGTCAGATCTTGACGCTGATCGGCACCAGTCTTGCCGAGGTGCACAAGACGATCATCGAGACCCAGCTCAAAGTGCGCGACATCGACCGCAAGATCGCCGACCTGCAAAAGAAGCTGACCGAGACCGCGCCCGTACAAGACCAGCGCACCGAGGTGAAGGTGTTCGTCAACGCCGGAGCGGGCGCCGACGCCGATCTCATCGTGCGCTACCAGGTGGCGAGCGCAGGCTGGCAGCCGCTGTACGACGCCCGGCTTACAACGGGCACCAAAGTGGTTGCGCCGAAGCTGCAGCTCACCCGCCGCGCATCGATTACTCAGCGCACGCAGGAAACCTGGGATGGGGTTGCGATGACGCTTTCGACAGCGCGCCCGTCCGCCGGGACGATCGCCGCTGAGCTGACCCCGGCGACGGTCGATTTTGCGCCCGAGAAACCGCCGGTGCCGGTGGCTAGTGCACCGGCACCGGCTCCGGTGACCAGGGGCATGATGGAAAAGGCAGAGGACCAGAGCGCTCAAAACCTGGAGCGGGCGAAATTCCGGTCCAACGGCGACGCCGCGGTACAACAGACCGCTCAAATCGAAGCCTCGCCGTTCCAGGTCCTCTATTCCCTCACCGGTCCGCAAACGATCCCGAACAGTGGCGAGACCAAGCGCGTCGTCATCGACCAGACCGAGCTCGATCCGGCGCTCAGCGTACGCGCCACGCCAAAGGTCGAGCCTAAGGCCTACCTCTACGCCAAGCTTACATTGCCGAAGACCGCACCTTATCTGCCGGGCCAGGTATCGCTATTCCGCGACAGCACGTTCGTCGGCACCGGCCGTCTGCCTGCGCTTACGCCAGGCCAGGAGTTCGACCTCGGCTTCGGCGCCGACGATGCGGTGCGCATCCGCTACGCCAACATCGACGAGAAGCGCAGCGAGAGCGGCATCATTTCATCGTCGCGCAACGATGCCCGCAACTTCCGCATCACAATGACGAACAAGCACGACCGCCTAATCGCGATCTCCGTGTTCGACCAGGTGCCGGTATCGAACAATCAGGAGATCAAGGTCGAGATGACCGCCAGGCCGCAGCCAACGAAGCGCGACCTCGACGACAAGCGCGGCGTGCTGTCCTGGGAAGACACGTTGAAAGCCGACGAGGAGAAGACCATCGAGTTTGGCTACAAGGTCACTTGGCCAGCGCAAAAGAATATTACTTACGGCCGCTGACCGCGGCGGTCATCGAGGAAAACGGGGACAAGGCGATGCGCAAATCGATCTACATCTTGCTTGGATTGCTGATGGTCGGCGGGGCCGCCGGCAGCGCTTACTTTCTCAACATCGCTGTGCAGAAATCATCGCGACAGGAAAGCAATCAGCACACCGGCCGCGGCCCGCAATCGACCACGCGAGGCATGCCGAGCCCCTCCGATCAGCGCACGCAGAGTGCCTCCAAACCTGCGCCGTCACGCTTTCAGATGTTCGACACCATCGTCAACATCCTGAACGTCGTCGTCGGCCTCGTCGGCATCTACCTTTCCATCGCCGGCATCCGCATGCAACGCCAAGCCCAGGCGATGTCACTGCGCAGCGAGGGGTAGAAAGGTAGGTCAGCTCTCGCAGGTGCTCTAGCCGACCTACAAAATTGCATTCGAAGCCGAGACATTCACCACGTTTGCAACATCCGGGCCCGCAAAGTTATCCCCGCCCTCTCAACCTGCTGCATACTCATCCTCGACCTATGCGCATGAGGGGACGCCAACCGGTGGCGACTGCTGGCGGTGTGTAGGTCGGCAGGTCGGAGGGTCAAACCTGGGACGCCCCCAGTGCCGATCCGAGGCTCGCCGCAGCGGCGCCGTGGAACCCGGCGTGTGGGTGTAATCCACCGAGTGCTGCGGGTAGGCCAAAAACCCTGTCGCGAGGTGGCCCGTTGCTGCTTCTTCTACAACTGCGGAAGTCCCGCGCGGCTTCCGGTCACCTCGCACCCCTCACTTTGGGATGTGAAAATTAAATCGAGCGATCGCGTTGGGCGAACAGGAGATCAAAGTTGTATGAGCACCATTCAAACCGAGATCGTCAGACGCTTAACCCGTCGCGCCGCCAAGTCGTGCGGGTCGATTGCGCGCTCGTTGGACGCAGCACGCGCATCCGATACGCACGATTTCCAGCTTGGCACAGCAAATCGAATGCACGCAAGCCTATCCCGCTCCGCGCACGGCGGCCGACTCTCCCACCAAGGGACTCCCAAGTGGTCGTCCGAAGGGGAGTCGCCGTGCGCCACAAAAGAGAGTATAGACCCTCACGGCCCCGACTCGCGAAAACGCGGGTGCGGGGCCGTGGCATGAGAAGGAGCCAGCGGAAATGGCAAACGTGGTCGTGGTCGGCGCCCAATGGGGTGACGAAGGCAAAGGCAAGATCGTCGACTGGCTGTCGGAGCGCGCCGACATCGTCGTGCGCTACCAGGGCGGACACAACGCCGGCCACACGCTTGTCATCGGCGGCGTGACCTATAAGCTGTCGCTGCTGCCATCCGGCGTCGTGCGGCCCGGCAAGCTCGGCGTGATCGGCAACGGCGTCGTCGTCGATCCGTGGGCGCTCGGCGAGGAAATCGCGCGGCTGGCGAAACAAGGTGTCAAGATCACCAAGGACAATTTGCGGATCGCCGAGAACGCGACGCTGATCCTGCCGCTGCACCGCGAACTCGACCAGATGCGGGAGAGTGCGGCTGGCGACAACAAGATCGGCACGACCGGGCGCGGTATTGGTCCGGCCTACGAAGATAAGGTCGGCCGTCGCGCCATTCGCGTGCAGGATCTGAAAAATCCCGACACGCTCGGGCCGAAGGTCGATCGCATTTTGGTCCACCACAATGCGCTGCGGCGCGGTCTCAATCAGCCAGAAGTTTCGAAAGAGACGATCATGGCTGAATTGATCGAAGTAGCACCCAAGATCTTGCCATTCATGGACGTGACGTGGGATCTGCTGGACAAGGCCCGCAAGGCTGGCAAGCGCATCCTGTTCGAAGGTGCGCAAGGCGCTTTGCTGGACGTCGATCACGGCACCTACCCGTTCGTCACCTCGTCGAACACGGTTGCCGCGCAAGCTGCCACCGGCTCCGGCGTCGGCCCAGGCGTGCTCGGCAACATCCTCGGCATCGCCAAGGCCTATACGACGCGCGTCGGCTCCGGCCCGTTTCCGACCGAGCTCATGGACGAAACGGGCGAGCTGCTCGGCCAGCGCGGTCACGAGTTTGGGACTGTCACCGGACGCAAACGCCGTTGTGGCTGGTTCGATGCGACGCTGGTCCGGCAGACGATCAAGGTCACCGGTATCAATGGCATCGCGCTGACTAAGCTCGATGTTCTCGATGGCTTCAAAGAGCTCAATGTTTGCGTCGGCTACATGCTGGACGGTGAGCGCATCGACCGGCTGCCGGCCGGCCACAACGCGCAATCGCGCGTCAAGCCGATCTACCAGACGTTCGAAGGCTGGACCGAATCGACGCGTGGCGCGCGCAGTTGGGCGGAGCTTCCAGCGCAAGCGGTGAAGTACGTGAAGACGATCGAGGAATTGATCGAGTGCCCGGTCACGTTGCTGTCGACATCGCCGGAGCGCGACGACACGATCTTGATGTTCGATCCATTCGAGGATTGATGATCTAGGGCTTCGTTCAAGAGCCAGCGGAGCCGTCATAATGCACGCCGACAGCAAGCCTAGCGCCGGTCAACTTGCTGGCTTGCTGGCGGCGCTCGTCGTGATGAGTTGTCTGAGCCAGTTCTACCGCGTCTCCAACAGCGTCATCGCGCCCGAGCTGATGCGCGAGCTGGGATTGACATCCGAGCAGCTTGGACTGGCTGGTGGCGCGTTCTTCGTCACCTTGTTGATCGCGCAAATTCCGGTCGGCATCTGGTTCGACCGCTACGGCGCGCGCATCACGCTCACCTGCCTCTCGGTGTTTTCGGTGGCCGGCGCGGTGATGGTCTCGCGCGCGGCATCGGCGAATGAGCTTATCGCCGCTCGCGCGGTCATCGGGCTCGGCTGCGCAGCCAACTTCATGGCGCTGGTATTCCTGTTGTCGCGGTGGGTCGAACCGGCGCGCTATACGGCTGTACTTGCCACCGGATTTGCCTTGAGCAACATCGGCACGCTCGCCGCAGCGACGCCATTGGCTTGGGCTTCCGCGACGTTTGGATGGCGCAACACCTTCCTGTTTCTCGGGCTGATCACAGCTCTGGGAACGGTGGTGTTCTGGACGGTCGTGCGTGATCGCCCGCCCGGTCATTCAGCAGAACCATCGGCCGGCCGGACCTTGGCCGATGAACTGCTTGGTCTCCTCACCGTCTTTCGCACGCCTGGATTACTCCCTGTGCTGGCGATGCACACGTTCGCTTATGCGACCCAGCTAACGATTATTGGTGTCTGGGCTGGCCCATACCTGTTCGACGTCCACGGGCTCGATGGGATAGATCGTGGCAACGTGCTGCTGGGCCTGGGTGCCGCGCAGATTGCAGGCGTCTTCAGCTATGGGCCGCTGGACCGGATTTTCCGCAGCCGCAAGAAGGTGGTGATCGGCGGCGTAACGGTCGTGATGATGTTGCTGGTGCTGCTGGCCATCCTCTCTCATCCGCCGCTGTGGCTTGCCGTTGCGCTGCTGGTGACGGTGGTATTCACATCATCTTACGGCGTCGTCATCGTCAGCCAGGGACGCGCGCTGTTTCCGGATTATTTGGCTGGCCGGGGCGCGACGACCGTCAACATGGCGCAGTTGTTCGGGTTGATGGCCTTGCCAGTGGTCACGGGGATGATCGTCGGGTCATTTCCGCAGACCGGTGGTGTCGCGCCGGAGATTGCATATCGGGCGGCATTCGCCGCACTCGCACTAGGTAACCTGATCGGGCTTGTGGTATACTTCAAGTCGGCGGATAGCCGTCCCAACTAGGCCGCAGTGATGAGGCCACGAAAACCGGCGAGTGCGTCCGGCGCTAGCGCGGCGGCCAATATCCGGTGGGGGTCTACCGGTCCCGGAAAGCAGATTTGGCCGGGCTGCACGCGCACAAAACCGAAGCGCGCATAGTAGGACTCATTGCCAACCAGCACGGACAACTTGATGCCAGCGGTCTTCCCATTTGCCAGCCCCTCGGCGACGAGCCGCTTGCCATGACCGAGCCCCGCGTACGCCGGCTCCACCGCCAGCGGCCCGAGCAACAACGCACCCGAAACGCCGCCGATTGTCACCTCGGTAAACCGGATCGCGGCGATCAATTCCGCGCCAGACGATGCCACCAGGCAAAAGCGCGAAATCAGCGATTTCCCTTCGCGAATGCGATACGCCGTGCGGGCGAAGCGACCCGGCCCGAAAGCGCGGAACTGCAGATCGCGAATGGCGGGCAGATCATCCAGCGTAGGCTGCCGGACCGTAATCGTCGGGGACATGAGATTTGCTCACAAAACGAGAGGCAGACGTACTCAGACGCAGGCGCGTGGCGTGCCCGGCCGTCGTCGGAGCAATCTCGTTTGAGGCAGTTTCGTCATGCCAGCGCCGTAACATGGCCGGGCAGCTGTCGTCCAGCGCCGCAATCACCACTCTGCGGATTGCGGGTGCCCCTCAAGGATTTCCGAAAGTCGCGCCCGCGTCGCCCGGTTGATGCCCTCGGGCAGCGAATGCAGGTCGAAAAAGCCTTGCTCCGCGATCTCGATGTTGGGCTTCGGCACGGACGGCTGGTTCCACTGGCGGATCAGGAACAGCCCCACGTGATCGTTCGGGAACGTGGTGAAATTGGCGTAGATGCCGAACAGCTCGGGCTTGCCCTCGATGGCGATGCCGGCTTCTTCCATCAGTTCGCGGCGCAGGGCGAGTTCCATAGGTTCATTTTTCTCGACGCCGCCGCCAGGAAAATGCCAGCCAGGACGATATCCGTGACGGATGAGCAGCACGCGATTGCGCGCGTCGATCACCACACCCTGGGCACCCAGCGTGAGCCCGCGCGAGATGCGCCAATAGCGTTGGAGTACCTTTAGTATGAAACGACGTTCTGACAAATCGAGCGGCTCCGATTCGCATGGGGAGATGAGCGACCATGTAGCATTCCCGGCCTGTCATTACTGCAGGCTAAGGGTGCGTACCTGTTTATGACCGAGACCATCACGATCGCGCACATTTCTGACGTGCATTTGAGCCCGTTGACCGGCTTCACACCCCGTCACTGGAACGCCAAGCGCGCACTCGGGTTCGTCAACTGGCACCGCAAGCGCCGTCACATCCATTTGCGTAGCGTCGCCGACCGGTTGGTCGCCGATATGAAGTTGCAAACCTGCGATCATATCGCCCTGACTGGCGATCTGATCAACATCGGATTGCCGGCCGAATACGAAGCCGCGGCACGCTGGCTGCAGCGCGTAGGGCCGCCATCTGGATTGTCGGTCGTGCCCGGCAATCACGACATCTATACTCAACTGAAAAACGATCCCGGCGTCGCCCGCTGGAACGCCTACATGGCCTCCGACGACTGGGGACTTGCGCAAGGGGGATCGGCAATCGGCGGCTTCCCTTATGTTCGCAGAGTCGGGCATGTCGCGATCGTAGGCTTATGTTCGGCGGTGCCGACAGCACCTGGCATTGCGATCGGGCGGCTGGGGCAGACACAGCTCGCTCAAGTCAAACAGCTGCTCGATGGGCTTGGCCACGCCGGTGTGTTCCGCCTAGTGATGATCCATCATCCGCCATTGCCCGGACAGGCGCGCTCCAATCA
>JANOOW010000614.1:0-3263 GCA_031421555.1 Hyphomicrobiaceae bacterium
CGGCGACGAACGACGGCGCGAGGTTGGCTTCGTTTGCCGATGTTGCCGACCGCGTGGTGATCGTCATCGGGTCCGCCATGATGCGCGACAGCAGCGGGCAATTGCGCGGCGTGGTCGTTACGAGCTGACGCGGCCTGGAGCCGAGCCGCAGCGCAAACTGCAGCATGTCCCAGGTCGCATCACCGCGCCGCCACTTGGCAAGTTCATCGCACCAGGCCGCATCGAACTGGGGTCCGCGCAAGCCGTCCGGATCATCGCCCGAAAACAGTTGCGCGATCGAACCGTTGGGCCAGGTGAGCTGATTCTTCGATGGCTCGAACAATGGCCGGTCGCACGAAGCGTGCACCGACATCAGACCGGAGATGCCTTCGACCATCACGCTTCTGACATCGTGGTAGGTCTCGGCGACGAGTGCGATGCGCCGCGCCGGCTGGTCCGTCGCATAGTCGTGCCCGAGCGCCATAGCCCGCACCCATTCGGCGCCTGCCCGCGTCTTGCCGGCGCCGCGGCCGCCGAGCACCAGCCAGCTGCGCCAGCCTTCGCCGTCGAGTGCGGGCGGCAACTGATCATCGCGGCCCCACAATTGCCAGTCGGCCAGCGACGTCTCGAGATGCTCAAGCGGCCAATCGGCTGCGACTTCGACAGCGAGCGTCTCAACCCGGCTGTCGTTCGCGCAGTCTCTTAACTCTTGCCGCAAGCTCGCGGCGTAGATGCTCCGCGTCGATCCCGCGATCCGGGGAAGTGCCGATTGACTTGGGAGCGTCGGCGTTGGGCTTGCCGCCTGAAGCTGGCCGGGTGACATCATCTACCAACTCCACATTACGAAGCAGCGTGCCGATGATGCGCGTTTCGCGCTCATGGTCGGCGGTTGCGACCGGCTCGTTCGTCGACATGCAAATCTCCAGTTGTTCGACTTTTCTAAATATCGCCGCATACAGACGGCCGATGATTTCGGCCCTCGTAATGCTGGTGATCGGGATTGCATCGGTGGCGATGGGCACCGCCGGAATGACGAGAGGAGCCGCGTCGCGCGTACTCTTCGGGATCGTTCTTTTCTTTGCCTTGGCGCCCGGTTTAGCGGGCAGCTTTCGCAGCACCAACTTGCGCGCCGGCTTTGGCTTGATCGCCTTTTCTGGCTGAGCGGCCGGCGTTTGCAGGCGCTGCCAATTTCTGTCGCGCGCATAGCCTTGCAACGTTTTCAGCGAAATGGCGTTGCCCGTTGCCACCCCATCGAGATCACCTACATGCGTTTCATAGGCATACTGAAGAGCGGCCCAGTCGCGCGTTGGCGCGAACAGTCCGTTGGACGTTTGGGTCAAAGAACAGTCTCCTGTCTTCGAGTGGTCAGATGTGAGGGATTGATTGGTGAAGCTTGCGCCGGGATCGCTCGAAGCACAGGGAAGTGCCCCCGAAGGAGCAGATCGCAAATCACACAATCTTCGCGTTATACCGTATTTATGCCTGAGTATCGTCGCGGTGTCAACAGCCAATGCTTAGATCATCAATATAAATTTTAGGAATACTCGGTAACAAAAACTATACATCGACAAACGAAGTTTTCGCCAAGTATACCACCGTCCCGGAGGCTGGGGATAAGTTTTTTTTGCGACAGCGGCTGCTGCTCTCAAAGCACCTTTGTACCTACACGCTTTCGATGAGCTTACCCTTGCAGGCAGACGTTCGGGTGACGGTTTATCCCCTCGAGTGGGAACAGCACAACGGGCTGTGCCGTTGAACGAGGCCTCTATTATTCAGCTGTGAAGGTGCGAATGCTCGACGAGCTTGCCGTAAGCGTTGCTCAAGGAGTGACCCGCATTGTCGAACTCACCGGTGTTGCCATCATCACGGTGGGAGCATTCGGCACGCTCATTTTATTTCTTTACCGCCTCGCAAAGGGGCGTGACAGCGACAAGGCCGTTGCCGACCTGCGTTCGAACCTTGGTCGCGCCATCTTGCTTGGCCTAGAGTTCCTCGTCGCCGCAGACATTATCAACACCGTTGCCGTGCGACCGACGCTCGACAGCGTAGCCGTGCTCGCGGGTATTATCGGGATCCGGACGTTCTTGAGTTTCAGCTTGGAAACCGAGATCGAGGGGCGGTGGCCTTGGCAAAGAGGAAAGCACGAACGAGAGGTGTAGGTCTGCCGACGTTCTCGCTCTTGCGAAGACCTCGCCTACGATTTGCTGCTCCGCACCATGAAAAAATTGAACAATTTCCCCTCTAGCACGTTGTCAAAACATGGTTGACGTGAGACATTTATGTCGCGTTAGGGTGCTAGTCGTAGAGTAACGCGGTGGCGAAATGTTTCGATGTCATCGCCGCAGCGTCTGGGGAACAGGTCAATGAGCCGGAATCGTTCGATCGCAAACGACAGCTTGACGAATGCAGCCCGTGCCGCAGGTTTTGCGATGGCAACCCCCGATGACCGGCCACACGATGACTCCGCGCACGACGTCAGCGCGGGTGGTCAGCCGAGCCCGAAATCGGCGTGGAGTTCGTCGCCCGCTAGAGCGCTCGTGCCCGCGAAAGTCCAGCGCCATAGCCTGCACGCATCGATCCGCGAATGGTTCGGTGCGATCGGCTGGCGGCTGCCTGCCTAGGCAGCGCTAAGCTCGAAGTCCAGGCGCCCGCTTCCGGGACTGCGCGTGCCATTGAGCAATCCGGTCATCCGGTAGCCGAGGCCGCAATGCAAGCGTCGGACGCCACGTTGCCGTCCGGTGCCCAGTCACGTGAGCAATCCCGTGACCTGCCTGCAAGTTCAGGTATAAGTCCAACCCGTCTGGGCTTCCACAACCGAAGGCAAACTATGCGTCCCGCCGCACTTTCGCTCGCGTTACTTTTGGCCATTTCATCCGCCGCCGTCGCCGCATCGCTCGATGGGCTCGCTGTGGACATCACCAACAAAAGTGAACCGGTGTTGTGCGCCGAGAAAGACAACGTCGCACTCGCACTCACCAACGACAAGGTCCGCAGCTTTCGCATCGAAGCGGCCCACCCGGTTTACGTCGGCATGATCGCGCGCGACAGCTTCGAGGCCGACTGGACTGCCTGCGATATGACCGCCGATCCAGCCTACAAGGCACCCAGTCCGCCGCGGCGCACCACCTTTTACGAGGACATCGAACTGTGGGTCGTCGGCTATTCGTTCCCGGCATTTTGGCGCCCCGCAACCGTCCCGGTTCGGATCGGCGACCGGGTCGAGACCGGCCTGCACCTGATCCAGATCTGGATGTTGCGCAACGATGGCGCCGAGGAAGTTCTGG
>JANOOW010000615.1:0-12251 GCA_031421555.1 Hyphomicrobiaceae bacterium
GCGGGCGCGACAAATGTTTGGCGATCGCCCTATCTATTCCAAATCGCGCTCGTCATCTTGCTGGCGAACCTCATATCGACCTACTTCTATTTCGAACAGAACCGCATTATCGGCGCAACCATTGCCGATCAGGATGCGCGGGTGGAGCTGTTCGCCAGCATCGACCTCAGCGTGAGCGTGCTGACGATACTGGCGCAACTTTTCCTAACGGGGTCGCTGATGAACCGGCTGGGAATCGGACTGACCGCCGCCGCCTTGCCGCTCACCGTCATCGTTGGCCTGATTGCTATCGCGATCTCGCCCAGTTTGTGGGTGATCGTGAGCGTGGTTGTCGTGGAACGCGCGGTCGCCTTCGCGTTCGCCAATCCGGCGTTCAAGGTGCTCTACACGGTTGTGGATCCCGACGATAAGTACAAGGCGCAGAACTTCATCGATACCGTCGTCTATCGCGGCGGCGATGCGGCGAGCGGATGGCTGTTCAACGATTTCGCCAAGAAGGCGGCGTTGTCCATGCCGGTAATAGCCTTGATGACGTTGCCATTGGCGGTCTGGTGGTTGTGGCTCGCCTTGAAACTTGGCCGCCGTCAGACCGAACTTGCTAAATCGCAAGCCGCGACGAAGACAGCCTCTTCGCTCGTCTCCGTGGCGCGCTAAACATTGCTCGATCTTGCACGAATATGGTACCCGACCCATGTCCGAAGGTCTCAAGCCGCAGCATGCAGCCGCAGTAGGGTCGATTTCATGAAGCACGTGCGACAGCCGATTGCTCTTTGCGCAGCAGTAGCATTTGCTTGTTCGAGCCTTGGCTCGGCAGCGCTTGCGGGCCCAACCCTGCTGTTCGATGCGGGTGATGGCAGCGTGCTTTATGCCGAGGATGCCGACGTGCTGTGGCATCCAGCTTCGCTGACTAAAATCATGACAGCGTATCTGACGTTCGAAGCGCTCAAGGCCGGGAAGATCACTGGCGACACCAAGATCCCCGTCAGCGAGGCCGCCAACGCTCAACCTCCAAGCAAAGTTGGCCTACCGGTCGGCGCCAGCATGCCCGTCGATCTCGCGTTGAAGGCGCTCATCATAAAGTCGGCCAACGACGTGGCGGTCATGCTCGCGGAGGCGGTCGGTGGCACCGAGGCCGAGTTTGTCGGCCGGATGAATGCAACTGCCAAACGCCTGGGCATGACTCGAACGGTTTTCGTCAACCCGAACGGCTTGCCGGCACCGGAGCAGGTAACCACGGCGCGTGACCTCGGCAAACTTTCGCGTGCGGTGCTGAAGGATTTTCCCGAGTACACGCCCCTGTGGTCGATGGCCGACATGCACATCGGCCGCCGTCGCCTTGGCACGCATAACGGCTTGCTCAAGACGTACGGCGGCGCGGACGGCCTCAAAACCGGGTTTACCTGCGATAGCGGTTACAATGTCGTCGCCAGCGCGACGCGCGAAGGCCGGCGCCTGATGGCGATTGTACTGGGTGAAAGCTCGGGCCGGGACCGCACGATCCGAGCCCAAAGCCTGCTCGAGCATGGTTTTCAGACGCGCGACTGGCGGGGTCTGTTCACGAGGACCGCGAGCCTCGACACACTTAAGGACGACGGCGGCGACAAGGCTGTCACCAGCGTGCGTCAATCGGTTCTCACTTGGAGCTGTGGCGGCAAAGCTCGGGTCCGCACGGTTGCCGCGCGGCAAAAGGCGAAAGTTGCGCGGCTCAAAGGCAAGGCAGCGACCGGCCCGGCCGAAGCTGCGGCAGCGACGGCAGCCCCGGTACAAGCGGGTGCTGCTGTGAGCCCTGTGCGCGCAAAACCCAAGCCGGCGGCAGTTGCAACGCCAGCGCCCGCAACTTCGGCACCCAAGCCGCAGTAGGTCACACTAGCAAATCGAGCGGCTTTAGATCCTTTACCGGGCAACCATGCGCCTGATCATTGGGTGCTGGCCGCATCATCGGCGCAGGCGGGGTCACGCTCATGCCCGGCGGTGGGGACAAGGGCGCCGGTTCTGCGCGAGGAACCACCTCGATTGCAACATCCGCGGAGGCCTTGGCCGAGCCCGGCTGATCCGTCGCCAACACCGGCGTGGCCATAAGTATCGTGCTGCCTAGCAGCACGATAAAGAACCGCATCTTTCCCAAGCGTCTCTCAGCGATCATCGGCTTGCTCCTTGAACCTGGTCCGTACTTCGGACGCTTGTGTTCAACCTGACAGTTCGATTCGAACCTTGACGAAGCGTACCAAAATGAGGCGTTTCTGCCTATGCCCTTATGATCTACCGGCTTGGCGTCATTTTTGCTCCTGCGGCCTCAGACACAGCTGAATAAACGCTTCGACCAGCAGGATCGCCCACATGACGCCGCATACGACAATCAGCTGGCATCCCGATGAAGATGTCACGCCCAGCCCCAAAGATGTGGAGGTCATGGCCTGTGTGCTCGAAGGCCGTCACGGCCTGCATGCAGCCGAAGTTGCCGACTTTTTCGCCAGCCTGCACGGACAGAAGAACGACGCTGGCCGCACGTGGGCCTGGGCAGGAGTCGCCGAGGTGGTGCGACATCGCGAGCGCCTGAGGATGCAGGGCTAGGGTTTCGAGACTGGTACAATGATCTTGGCACGTCTTATGAATAAACCGCTCATGCACGAAGCGTGCGGTTGCGGGGACTACGGCTGAATGAACTCATCGATATCAGGTAGGGACGCCGGCCGGTCTTCGCACCTTTCCAGGCTTCGGGACTGGGCTTATCTGTTGCGCGGCATATTTGCAGCCGGCACCGATCGCACGATCGTCCAGCGCGATGCCATCCTAGCCTTTTCGGTGCGCATCGCCAGCGCCGGCATTCTCTATCTGTCGCAGATCGTATTGGCCCGCTGGATGGGTGGTGCCGAGTACGGCATTTACGTTTCAGTCTGGACATGGGTGCTGGTGCTCGGCGGCCTGTCGCATCTCGGCTTCAACATGGCGATGATCCGGCTGCTGCCGGAGTACCAGGAACAAGGCCGGCTCGACTTGCACCGCGGCCTCGTCCGCAGTGGTCGCGCGTTGGCGTTCGGACTTGGGACAATGACCGCAATCCTCGCGCTCGGCGGCGTGTACCTGTTGGGTGATCGCATCGCTGGCCCGTACATCCTGCCATTCTACATCACGCTCGCCTGCATTCCGATGTATGCGCTGACCGACGTGCAGGACGGCATCGGCCGCGGCAAGGCGTGGATGTCGATCGCTTTACTGCCGCCCTATGTACTGCGGCCGCTGCTGCTCCTGGTGGCGATGATCGTGGCGCACGAACTGGGTTTGCCGATGGCCGCACAAACAGCCGCGATCGCCGCAATCGTGGCAACCTGGACCACGGCACTCGTTCAATTCGTACTCGTCGACCGGCGGATGACAGCCGATGTGCCGGCCGGCCCGCGCGCCTACGATTTCCGCGGCTGGCTCACAACATCTCTGCCGCTTCTGGTAATCGGCGGCTGTGAGATCATCATGCAGACGGCTGACGTGCTGATCGTTTCGCGTTACTTGCCGCCAGCTGAGGTCGGCATCTACTTCGCCGCCGCTAAAACCATGAGCCTCGTCTTGTTCGTGCACTACGCGGTTGGTAGTGCTGCGGCGAATCGTTTTGCCACGCTCGACGCGCGGGGCGACCGGGAGACATTGCAAGCGTTGGCCGCCGACGCGGTTCGTTGGACGTTCTGGCCGTCGCTCGCTGCAGCCGTCGTTCTGCTCGCGCTAGGGTGGCCATTGCTACGATTGTTCGGGCCGGCTTTCACGGCCGGTTATCCCGTGATGTTCATCCTTGTGCTCGGTTTCCTGTTTCGCGCGGCGATGGGGCCATCCGAGTTCCTGCTCAACATGATGGGCCAACAGAAAATGTGCGCCACTGTTCTTGCCGTTGCCGCGGTTTTGAATATCAGTCTCAACTTCGCGCTCGTGCCGCGGGCTGGACTAGTCGGTGCCGCGGCCGCGACCGCAATCTCGCTCATGTTTGCGGCGATAATGAACAATCTCGTTGCCCGTCAACGGCTCGGCATCAAGCTGTCGATTCTTTCGAACGCCGGCCGAAAAGCGAGCTAGCTCGCGAGCGCTCGATCCAGGAAATCAAGCCGGTCCTGGCCCCAGAAGAACTCGCCTGACGGCAACATGTACGTTGGCGCGCCGAACACACCGCGAGCCAGCGCCTCGGCCGTGAAGGCTTCATGCATGGCATCGAGCTCCGCGTCCGCTGGCCCGCCGGCGAGTTTCGCCATGTCGATACCAGCGCGCTTTGCCGCCAACTCCAACACGGCTGGATCGGCGAAGTTCTGCTCCATCTCCCATTGGGCGCAACTAATCTCAGACGACAGGCGCACCGCATCGAGACCGGCAAGTTTTGCCCGCAGCACCATGCGCGTCCCAGCTGCTTCATCGGCTGGGAAGAATTTCGGCTCCAGCACCAATGAACGCTCACGGACTGCCCGCCAACGCTTCAACTCCATCATGCGGTAATCGCGGCGTGCCGGCGCCCGTTTCGCCAACGGCAAGCCGCCGGTCTTCTCGAAGATCGCGCCGAATTTTGCCGGCTTGATATCGATCTTTGCTCCACGCGTTTTGGCGATCTCCATGAGACGGCGGCTGCCGAGGTACGCCCAAGGCGAATTGAGCGTCATGTAATAGTCGACGGTGATCATGGTCACGTCCTTATGATGGGAGGCTGGCAAGTGCGGTCAGATCGGCGATGGTGTGGGCAGGTGGCATATCGGGATACTCGTCCGGTGCGCCTGTTCTATTGACCCACACAGTTTTGAACCCGAACACTTGTCCACCGGCAATGTCCCACCGGTTCGACGATTGGAACGAGATCGCGGATGGCTCGACGCTGAAGCGATCGGTGGCGAGCTTGTAGACCCGCGCGTCGGGCTTGAACACACCAGCTTCGTGGACAGTGAGCACTGCGTCGAACAAGCCTTCGAGTCCAGCGGCCGTGATGGCCTCAGCGACCATATCGGGATCGCCGTTGGTCAGAATGGCGAGCTTTGCGCCATCTGCTTTGAGTGTGCTCAACACGCCACGAACCTCGGCATAAGCGCCCAGAGTTCGATACGCGGCGAGCAGCTTTTGCTTGAGGTCATCCGGCAACCCGCCGGTCGAGGCCGCAGCAAAATCCAGGCTCCGCTGGGCGAGCGTCCAAAACGCGATATGCCGGCCGGTCGTGCCGTGGATCCAAGTGTACTCCAAATGCTTGGTACGCCAAATCTGCGACAAGCGCTCCCACTGCGGCCCGATGTCGGCTGCGTACTTGTTCGCTGCCGAATGCACATCGAACAAGGTGCCGTACGCATCGAAAACGAAATGCTTGATTGATGGCATACTACTCTTCCCCCCGGATGAGATTGATAACGCTGGAATAATCGCTGGCGCCTTCGCCTGACGAAACATGCATCCGGTAAAGTTGCGATGCGAGCGCACCGAGCGGCGTGCTGGCACCGGCGGCAGCTGCCGCCTCCTGCGAGAGCATCATGTCTTTCACCATCAGCGAGGCCGCGAAACCGGCCTTGAAGCCGTTGTTGGAAGCCGACGCCGGCACCGGGCCCGGCACCGGACAATGGTTCGTCATTGCCCAGGTCTGTCCTGACGAGGTCGACACCACATTGAACAACGCCTGTTTGTCGAGGCCAAGTTTCTCGGCGAGCACGAAGCCCTCGGCGACGGCGATCATCGAGATACCGAGGATCATGTTGTTGCAGATTTTCGCGGATTGACCAGCACCGGCACCGCCGCAATGAAAGACCCGCTTGCCCATCGCTTCAATGATCGGCTTCGCCTTGGCGAACGCCTCGTCCTCGCCGCCGGCCATGAACGTCAGCGTCGCAGCTTCCGCGCCGCCGACGCCGCCAGATACGGGGGAATCGACCGACAGCATCTTGTGTTCGGCTGCCAGTGCGTGCGCGCTGCGGGCCGAGGCGACGTCGATCGTCGATGATTCGATGAAGAGCGTACCAGGCTTGGCGGCCTTCAGCGCCTCGGCATAAACTGCCAACACATGCTTGCCGGCTGGCAGCATGGTGACCACGACATCGACATCGGCCACCGCATCGGCCGTGGATTTCGCGGCGCCGACGCCCCGCTTGACGGCAGCCGCAAGATTATCCGCCGATAGATCGAAGCCTCTAACCTGGTGACCGTTCTTGACGAGGTTGCCGGCCATCGGCGTCCCCATATTGCCAAGCCCGATAAATCCGATCGTCGCCATGTTTGTGTCTCCCTCGCGTTTTGTTGAGGGCACTATAACGATCCGATGGCGATCCGACAGGGGGCTGGCGTTATTGCAGCTCTGCAAGCAGGCACTTGAGCGTGCCGTAGTCGAAGCGGCCGTCGAGAGCCGAATGAGCGGGACCGAGCTTGCCGCTGTCGAGCGTGCTGCATCGTTCGAAGGCGGCTAAAATCTCGTCCACCTCGGACTCGTCGAGCCCGACCACGGCACGCGCTTCGATCAATCCAGCTTCGATCGCCTCGGCGAAATGGCCGTAGATCGTGGCGATGTCGAATCGGCGCTCGGCGGCGATCTGCTCGGCGGTCTTGCCGGCGATATGTAATGCCAGGGTCTGGTTGACTGTGGCCGAGAGCCGGTTCTCCAGCAGCGGATGCTGCTTGAAGCGGCCGATGCATTCAACCAGACGCTTGCCGAAGCGCTTGATTTTGACCTCGCCAAGTCCGGTGATGCCGGCCAAGTCGGTTAGGTTTGCCGGCCGCTTGGCAGCGAGGTCGGCCAGCGTCTTGTCGTGACAAATGACGTACGGCGGCACCTTGGCTTCGAGCGCGAGTTCGAGCCGCAACGCCTTGAGTGCCCCGAACAGTGCCTCGTCGGCTCCCGCAACAAGTGTGCCTTTCGGCGCCTTGATCTTGCCTTTGCGCGAAGATTCCGCCCGTTGCACGCGCATGCGGAAGGGGATCTCGCCCTTGAGGAGCAGGCGCGCGCGTTCTCCCAGCAAAAGCGATCCGTGGCCCTCCTCATCGCCGGTCAGGAAGCCGTTGGCGGTCAATTGCCGGAACAGGCTGCGCCAGCCGCTGGCATCGAGATCCGCGCCGATGCCGAAGACCGACAACCGGTCGTGACCGTTGCGGCCGATGCGGTCGTCGGTCTTGCCCATCAGCACGTCGATCACGTACCCGACGCCGAAGCGCTCGCCGGTTCGGTAAACCGCCGACAACGCCTTCTGCGCCTGCACCGTGCCGTCGTTCGTCGCCGGTGGATTGAGGCAGTTGTCGCAGTTTCCGCAAGGCTCCGTCGAGGTCTCGCTGAAGTAGGCCAACAGCGCTTGCCGCCGGCAGGTCGGCAGTTCGCAAAGTCCGATCAATGCATCGAGCTTCTGCCGCTGCACCTGCTTGAAGGCGTCCGAACCCTCCGACTGGTTGATCCACTGCCGCAGCTGGATGAGATCCTGCATGCCGTAGGCAAGCCACGCGTCGGCCGGCTCGCCATCACGCCCAGCGCGCCCGGTTTCCTGATAGTAGGCCTCGATCGTTTTCGGCATGTTGAGGTGGGCAACGAACCGCACATCCGGCTTGTCGATGCCCATGCCGAACGCGATCGTTGCGACGACGATCAGCTCATCCTCGACCAGGAATCGCTCCTGCACACGGCGACGGACGTCGGCTGCAAGGCCTGCGTGGTAGGCTAGCGCCTTGCGCCCCTTCTTGTTCAGGAACTCGGCGGTCTCGTCCACGCTGCGCCGCGACAGGCAATAGACGATGCCCGCATTGCCCGCGTGCTCGCCATCGATGAACTGCCACAGCTTTTCGCGCGCGCTACCCGTTCCCATCTCGGCGATGGTGTAGCGGATGTTCGGCCGGTCGAAACTCGCAACGAACCGTTGCGCCGCCTCCAGCTTGAGTTCCGAGACGATTTCATCACGCGTGCGCTCGTCGGCGGTTGCCGTCAGTGCGATGCGCGGTACGTTGGGAAAGCGGTCGGCGAGAATGCGCAGCTGGCGGTATTCGAGACGGAAGTCGTGTCCCCATTGCGACACGCAGTGCGCTTCATCGATGGCGAACAGCGACGGCTTCGCTTTTTCCAGAAGCGTCAGCATGCGCTCCTGCACCAGCCGCTCCGGCGCCACGTACAGAATGTCGAGCTTGCCGCCGACCAATTGCCACTCGATCTGCTCTTGCGTTGCCCGATCGAGTGATGAATTCAAGAACGCAGCGCGCACGCCGACCGCTTTGAGTGCGTCAACTTGATCCTGCATCAAGGCAATCAACGGCGACACGACGATACCCGTCCCCGGCCTGACCAGCGCCGGTATCTGATAGCACAGCGATTTGCCACCGCCCGTCGGCATCAAGACGAGTGCGTCGCCCCCGTTGATCAAGGTCTCGACGATACGCTCCTGGTGCGAACGGAAACTCTTGTATCCAAACACAGTTTCGAGCAGGCGCAAGGCTTCGGTCATGGACGCGCCCGGGTCAAACGGCAGTTTCAGCTTGAGAGCCGCATTCATGATGATCGTGAAGGTCCCTGGAGGTCAACCTCCGGCACCTTAGTTCGATTCGTACATGTCGCGGACGCAGCTCAGCGCGTGCTAACAGGTGAACTAGCCTGATGGCCTTGTTTATGCGTTCTTGATGACACACCGGCACGTTTCTGCCGGTTTTCGATGAGCAATTGCTGGGCTAAACTGAGATAAGATGTCCACCAGTTATTCCATCGTAAAGATTTGACCCAGAGGAAGTCGGGGAACATGGCGCGTCCGCGGAAAGATACCAAGTCGTCGATCGCGTTGGGACGCGTACTCAGCACGCCGCGCGTTTTTCTGGCACGCATGGTCATCACGTTGTTGCTGGTCGGCTTCCTGTCAGCGATCCTCGCACCGCAGCTGATGAAATCGTTCGCCACCAACCCCTTTCTCAACGGCGTGATCGTCTCGGTGTTCGTGATCGGCTGCTTCTTCGCGTTTTGGCAGGTAATGCGGCTCTATCCAGAAATCCGGTGGGTCAATGCGTTCCGTATTTCCGATCCGGGCCTGGTGAGCGAGCGCCAGCCGGTGCTCCTGGCGCCGATGTCGACGATGCTACGCGAACGCACCGGCACGCTGTCATTATCGACGACGGCGATGCGCACGCTCATGGACTCGATCGGCTCGCGATTGGATGAGGCGCGCGATACTGGCAAGTATGTCGTCGGACTGCTCGTGTTCCTCGGCCTTCTCGGCACCTTCTGGGGTCTTCTGGAAACCATGCAGGCGGTGGGGCAAACCATCGCCTCGCTCGACACCAAGGCCGGTGACAGCGCCACTGCTTTCGGCGAGTTGAAAGAAGGATTGGCCGCTCCATTGCGCGGCATGGGCACGGCGTTTTCGTCATCGCTGCTGGGTCTGTCCGGCTCGCTCGTGTTGGGTTTCCTCGAACTGCAAGCGACCCAATCGCATAACCGCTTCTATAACGAACTCGAAGAGTGGCTGTCCGGTATCACCGAACTGACGCCTGGCAGCGCTGGCGGTACCGATCATCAGCTGGGCCGGCAGATCTATTCCGCGGTGTTCGAGTTGCAGCGTTCGGTGTCGGAACTGAGCGAACGGTTAGGTGCGCTCGGGCCGCAAGGGCTCAACACGATAAGCGATCCCGCAGTCAAGGAGCTGGCAACCGGCGTCAATCAACTCGTGGGCCAGATGCGCGACGAGCAGACGATCGTGCGTCAGTGGGTCGATGAGCAGGCAGCCCAGCAAGCCGAAGTGGCGACCATGCTGAAGGGTCTGGCGGCGACCTCGCCGCCGGCGATCAAACCGCAAAAACGGAGCTAGCACCCAATGGCACGTGGGCGCAGAGGCGGGTCTGCCGAGTACACCGAGTTTTGGCCAGGTTACGTCGACGTGCTGTCGACGTTGCTGCTGGTCGTCACGTTCCTGCTGTCGATCTTCATGCTGTCGCAGTTTTACGTGGCGCAGGAGAGCAGCGGCAAGGACAGCGCGTTACGCCGCCTCAACCGCCAGATCGCCGAGCTCACGAACCTGATGTCGCTGGAGAAGGGCAAGGCGAAATCCGCCGAAGACGACACCGCAACGCTGCAAGCATCATTGGCGCTGCTGCGGGAGGATAACGCGCGCTTGAGTGCGATCGCGGCGGGTGGCGACGAAAAAGTAAAGGGTGCCAACAGCAGGATTTCCACGCTTACGGCGGAGATCGACGAGAAGAACAAGATCGCCTCCGAAGCGCAAGCCAAGGTTGATTTGGTCAATCAACAGCTGCTGGCATTGCGGCGCCAGCTTGCCGCTCTGAACGAGGCGCTGGAGGCATCCGAAAAGAAGGACCGTGATAGTCAGGATCGCATCAAGGACATGGGCACGCGGCTCAATTCGGCGCTGGCCCGGCAAGTGCAGGAACTCCAGCGCTACCGGTCCGACTTCTTCGGCCGCTTGCGGGAACTGCTGAAGGACCGCAAGGACATCCGTGTCGTCGGCGATCGTTTCGTGTTCCAATCCGAGGTGTTGTTTCCCTCAGGGCAATCGACGATGACGCCCGAAGGTTTGGCCGCGATCGATCAGCTCGCGCAGGCGATCGTCGAACTCCAGCGCTCGATACCGGCGGAGATCGACTGGGCGATGCAGGTCGATGGCCATACCGACCAGCGGCCGATCGCATCGTCGCAATTTCCGTCCAACTGGGAGTTGTCGACGTCGCGCGCGATATCCGTCGTGCGCTATCTCATAAGCCGCGGCGTTCCGGCGAAACGGCTGGTAGCCGCTGGCTACGGTGAATTCCAACCGCTCGAAGAGGGCATCGGCGACGATGTTTTGCGCCGGAACCGCCGTATCGAATTGAAGCTCACCAACCGGTAGGTGACGGCTGACGCTGGTTACTGACCGGCGGCGGCCGCCGCAAAGGCTTGGAGCGCTTCGCCCATTGCCTTGAAGCTTGGATCCTTGTCCTTGATATCGAAACGGGCTTTCAATGCCTCGGGAGTTGTATACCCGATCATCACTTTGCCGGTGGGTGCCTGCCAGACAACAATTTTGAGCGGCAGGTCGACGGCAAGCTCAGGGTTTGCCAGCATAAGCGGCGTGCCCAGTTTTGGATTGCCGAACATGACGACTTCGGTCGGTGGCATGTCGAGACCGGCCGCTTTCGCTCCGGCCGCATGATCAACGCGGGCTGCAATTTTCAAACCCTTGCCCTCGATTGCCTTGACCAGCCGCTCGACGGTCTCGGACACCGAAGCAGACTTCGACTCGACGACCTTGAGCGCCTGGGCCGATGCTGATCCAGCAAATAGCATCGAGGCAATGATGACATACATGAAACGCATCGGGATCTCCTGCTTGCTTGCGTTGGGCGACTATAATGCCGTTGGCAGATAATGCGCGCAAAAGGCTGGCGAATCACTGGAATGTGAGCTCGCGTGATAACTCGCACATTGATCTCTAGCGCGCGGTCCAGCCACCATCCGCAAACAAAGTTGAGCCCGTACAGAACGAGGCATCGTCACTCGCCAAGTAGAGAACCGCCTTGGCGATTTCCTCAGGCCGGCCCAACCGCATCATTGGCTGGCGCACTTCAAGCGCTTGGCGCACGGCTTTCGGATCGGGCGCAGCCGCCAAGATCTTATCAAAATATGAACTCTCGACCGTGCCGGGCGCGACGCAATTTATGCGAATGTTCTGGTGCACGTGATCGAGCGCCATCGCGCGCGTCATGGCAGCCACTGCACCTTTGCTCGTCACGTAAGCTGCCCGGTCCTTGATGCCGGCGACCGATGAGGTCGAGGCCGTGTTGACGATCGCGCCGCCGCCCTGCTTGATCATGTGCGGAATGGCATACTTGCATCCAAGAAATACCCCTCGGACGTTCACGGATATCAGCGCATCCCAGTCTTCTTCCGAAGTCTCAACAACGCTGCCGGTGATGCCATAGCCGGCATTGTTGAAAAGGATATCGAGCCGTCCGTACTTCGATATGGTTTCCGCGATCATAGCCTGCACGTCTGTGGACTTCGACACGTCGGCAGTGATGGCGAGCGCCTTGCCGCCGATCTCGGCTGCGACCGTCTTCACCGATCCAGCATTCTTATCGACAACCACAACCGTCGCACCCTCGGCTGCGAACAGCATAGCCGTCGCTTGTCCGATACCGGCACCGCCACCGGTAACCAGCGCAATCTTGTTCTTGAGACGCATGAACTCACTCCTGGCAGGACTTGGCAAACTCGGTCAAAGCGGTGACGAAAGCATCGGTTCTGGTGATTGGATACATGTGACCGCCGGTCGGTAGCATTTGCAGTTTGGCATGCGGTATCA
>JANOOW010000616.1:0-4527 GCA_031421555.1 Hyphomicrobiaceae bacterium
GGCCGAAGAACCAGAACAAATGCTGATAGAGGACTGGATCGCCACCGCCCTTGGCATCGAAGAAGGCCGTGCCGAAGTTACGATCGGTCAGTAGCATGGTGATGGCGCCCGCCAATACTGGCAGCGACAGCAGCAGAAGGAACGCGGTCACCAGCACCGACCAGACGAACAGCGGCATCCGGTGCAGCGTCATGCCCGGCGCGCGCATGTTGAAGATCGTCGTGATGAAGTTGATGGCGCCAAGGATCGACGATGCACCGGCCAGATGCAGCGCCAGGATGCCGAAATCGACTGCGGGACCGGGATGACCGGTCTTGCTCGACAGCGGCGCAAGTACGATCCAACCCGTCCCGGCACCGTTTGCACCTGGCGGTCCTTCGACGAACAGCGAGATCAGCAGCAGCGTGATGGCGACCGGCAGCAGCCAAAACGAGATGTTGTTCATGCGCGGGAACGCCATGTCCGGCGCGCCGATCTGCAACGGCACGAACCAGTTGCCAAAGCCGCCGATCATGGCCGGCATGACCATGAAGAACACCATCACGAGGCCGTGGCCGGTGACGAACACGTTATAGGTATGAGGATTGGCGAAATACTGGAGGCCCGGCTCCTGCAGCTCGAGGCGCATCATAACCGACAGGAAGCTGCCGATCACACCGGCAATCATCGCGAAGATGAGATACATCGTGCCGATGTCTTTGTGGTTCGTCGATAGCAGCCAACGCTTCACGAAGCTGGTGGGAGCTCCGTTCGCGGTATAGCCGGTTTGCGTTGCCGTCGCCATTTCAAGTGCCTTCCCGTTTCAACGGTATAGAATTTGATCTCGTTGCCTGCAGCTTATTTGGCCGCAGCTTCGGCATATTTCGGTGCATCCGCACCTTCGGTTGCGGCGACGAGAATGCCCTTCGCCTTCTTCCAGTCCTTGGCCTTGGCCGCCGCCAGCCACTCGTTGTAGGCCGCCTCCGGCACCACCCGCACGGCGATCGGCATGGCGGCGTGCGACTTGCCGCACAGCACCGAACACTGGCCATAGTAGACGCCAACCTGGGTCGGCTTGAACCACGTCGTCGTAATGCGGCCGGGCACCGCCTGCACCTTCGACCCGAACGAAGGGATGGTCCACCCGTGGATAACGTCATTGGCCGTCACGAGCAAATGCACCACCTTGTTGACCGGCACCGCGATCTCGTTATCGACGGAAAGCTGACGCACCTGCTTGGTCTTCGTCCAAAGCGGCATCGAAGCTTCATGAACCTGCCTGAGGCGCTCAATCCCTTCGAGCTTGCCGAAGCGCTTGTCGAACTCCGCCTTACCGATCTCGTTGGCGACAATGTCGTCGTCGGTGATCATGTTCGAGGTGACCTTGAAGCCACCGTTGTCGACGTACTCGTGCTCCCAGAACCAGGTGTTGCCGTAGGCTTTGATCGTCACGTCTGGCTTTGGATACGAGTACTGCAGATACAGCAGCTTGAACGACGGGATCTCGATGCCGAGCAGGATCAGGATCGGCACCACCGTCCAGGCAACTTCCAGGAACGTGTTGTGCGTGTTCTTCGATGGCGACGGATTATTCTTGGCACTGAATTTCCACATCGCGTAGAGCATCAAGACGCCGACGAATATGGCGATGATCGTGATGATGATGGTAACGCCATCATGAAAAGCCAAGACGAAGCTGGCCACTTCGGTCACCGGATTTTGCATGCCGATTTGGCCCGGAGATGGCTGGCCGGTACCAGCGATCGAAGCCGTCGGGACGAAGGCCGGAACGATTAGTGAGGCCGCGCAGAGGCATGCGCGGAGCGTATTCTTAATCAGCATTCAAAAACTCCAGTGGCGTAAGCGCCGCGAGGCATCGGCCTGCGTTCCCCAATTTTGATCGCACGCTAGCCGAGGCCGCAAAGAACACAATCGGCTTTATTGTCTCAAGGGCTGCTTCTGCGGCATTTCCACGCGAGAATTGGTAAGTTTCGCAACCGCGCACCGGCAACGGGTCCCAATTCAGCCGAATTCCTCGCGGAAACGAGTTGCGATCGGTGCTACCTCACCGCAAAGAGTGATTCGGCTGAAGGAAGCGCGACGTGACTACTCCCAGAACTTCACCGCGGTCCAGGCAGCTTGCATTCGGCAGTTCGCTGTTCATCGCATCCTGCGTGCTGTTGGCGCTGACGGCAAGCGCCATCGCGCAGAACCAGGCCAATTCGTCGGCACCGGATGGCACGATCAAGGCACAGCACGGCGACTGGCAGGTGGTGTGCAAGCCACCTGCCGCCGGCTCCAAGCTCGAGACGTGCGCGTTGGTGCAGAGCGTCACCGCGGAAGACCGCAACAACGTCGGCCTGACGGTGTACTTCCAGAAGTTCTCCAGCGGCGAGCGGGTGCTACGCGTGTTCGCCCCGCTCGGCGTGCTGCTGCCACCCGGTCTCGGATTGAAGATCGACGACAAGGACGTCGGTCACGCGCCGTTCCTGCGCTGCCACACGTTCGCCTGTTACGCGCAGGTCGTGGCCGAAGACAAGCTCGTCGAACAGTTGAAGACCGGCAAGAATGCGATCTTCATCATCTTCCAGACCCAGGAAGCCGGCATCGGCATCCCCATTTCGCTGAACGGTTTTGCGCAGGCTTTGGCGGCGTTAAAGTAAGCTGCAGGGCTGCGTCATTATTGTTTGAAGGCAGTCCTCGAAACGTTGACGCTACTGGCGGGCTTAGCTTAGACTTGTATCCAATGGATTACCGCCAGATCATTACCATCGAGCCAGGCAAACGCGGCGGCAAGCCGTGTATCCGGGGCATGCGGATTACCGTGGCCGACGTCCTCGGCTATCTTGCAGCTGGCATGTCGGAAGATGAGGTCTTGCGCGATTTTCCTTATCTTACGCGGGACGATATACGCGCTTGCCTCGCATTTGCGGCGGATCGTGAGCGGCGTATCGCTGTTGCCGCAGCGGAATGAAATTATTGCTCGACGCAAACCTTTCGTCGGCGCTCATCCCGGCGATATTAGATATTTATCCGAGTTCGACGCACGTTTTCACGCATGGCGACATCGCGTCAGACGATGCCGCGATTTGGCATTTAGCCAAGCGCGAAGACTTTATCATCGTCACCAAAGATGTCGATTTTCTCGATCTAAGCCTGTTGCATGGCGCGCCGCCGAAAGTCGTGCTCTTGAGAACAGGCAATGTGCCAACCAAAGCGATTGAAGTGCTACTCAGAGCGCAAGTGGAGCGGATAGCTCGGTTCATCAGCGAGGCCGACGAAGCGGTTCTGATCATTGGTCGCTAAGGGACAAACTAAGCCGCCTTTTTCGCTACCGGCAGCATCGCAACTAACTGCGACACCAGGGCGCGCACGCCCTTGAGCCGGGTCTCGGGCAGGTCCCACTCCGCCTTGAACACGAGCTTGTGGTCGGTCTGCAGCTTGGCCGCGCCCTTCGACTTCTGCATGAACGCTACCAGCCCTTCCGGATTGGCGAACCGGTTGTGGCGGAACACCAGCACGCAGCCCTTCGATCCCGCATCGATCTGCTGAATCCCGGCTTGGCGGCAGAGGCCCTTGATCTCCATCACGTCGAGCAGCGCATCGACCTCGTCCGGCCGTGGACCGAACCGGTCGACCAGCTCGGCACCGAAATCGTCGATCTCGGCGCGTGAAATCAAATTCGACAGCCGCCGGTAAAGCCCGAGCCGTAGTGGCAGATCGGCGACATAAGTCTCCGGTATCAGCACCGCCGTCCCAAGCGAGATCTGCGGGCTCCACTGATCCTGCGGGCCGCCGAGATCGCCGCCCTTCAGTTGCGCGACCGCCTCCTCCAGCATCGACTGATAAAGCTCGAAGCCGACCTCGCGGATGTGACCCGATTGCTCTTCGCCGAGCAGGTTGCCGCCACCACGAATGTCGAGATCATGGCTGGCGAGCGAGAACCCGGCGCCGAGCGTATCGAGTGTCTGCAGAACCTTCAGCCGCTTCTCGGCCATTTCGGTCAACGCCTTGCCCGGAGGCGTTGTGAAGTAGGCGTAGGCACGCGTTTTCGACCGGCCAACGCGACCGCGCAACTGGTAGAGCTGTGCCAGCCCGAACAT
Organism: Hyphomicrobiaceae bacterium; assembly: GCA_031421555.1. Taxonomy (GTDB): domain Bacteria; phylum Pseudomonadota; class Alphaproteobacteria; order Rhizobiales; family Hyphomicrobiaceae; genus JAKFWF01. The sequence continues at coordinate 4,083 of JANOOW010000616.1, forward strand.
CTCGGCGCGATGCACGATCATCGTGTTGGCGTTCGGAACGTCGAGGCCCGACTCCACTATCGCCGTCGACAACAGCACATCGTATTGACCCTCGTAGAAGGCCGTCATGATGTCCTCGAGCTCGGTCGGCGACAGCTGGCCGTGCGCCCGGGCAACACGTAATTCCGGCACCGCTTCGGCCAGAAACTCCGCGATTTCGTCGAGATCGGTAATGCGGGGCGCCACATAGAACGTCTGCCCTCCACGATAGCGCTCACGACGCAACGCCTCGCGCAGGATAACCGGATCGAACGGGGAAATGTAGGTGCGCACCGCGAGACGATCGACCGGCGGCGTGGTGATCAGCGATAGTTCACGCACGCCCGACAGCGCCAGCTGCAGGGTGCGCGGGATCGGCGTCGCCGAAAGGGTAAGGACGTGCACGTCGTCCTTCAGCTGTTTCAGC
>JANOOW010000617.1:0-3109 GCA_031421555.1 Hyphomicrobiaceae bacterium
TGGGACTTCCTGATGTCGCCCGAGCGACAGGAAGAGCTGTCATCTCTACTAGAAAAGGTGTTTGCTCTCGACGCTGTCCGGGAACTCAAGCCCGACCGCCGCATCCTACGTGTCCACTACGACTGGCTGGCCGCCGGCGAAGTAACGCAGCGCACCGTCGCGAAGCTGTCGGCGGAGCTCAGACGCTACCTCGACGACAAGGCCTGGCTCGAAAACCGCCGGATCATGGAAATCCTGCACCAGATCGAGACCCATGCGCTGCACGTCCGGGATCGGCTGCCTGAAGGGGCATTCATGGAACTCGACGATCTGGCGCCCGCCGTCGATCTCGCCATGGATCGCCCGCTGTTTGCGCCGCCGCTGAAGCCGACGATAGACGATGCGGTCGCATCGACCGGGGCCGAAGACATTCCCGCCGATGCTCTGTTCGATCGTGTCTTTGTCGACAAAGAGCGCCTGGCCGCCCACATCTGGCGCGCTTTGCAACGCCGCGATCAGGTTTCGCTCTCGCAGGTCATCGAGGCCAACCCGCTCGAACATGGTCTCGCCGAGCTGGTCGCCTATCTGGGGCTCGCTTCCGATGATGCCGGCGCGATCATCGACGAGCAGCAACGGCAGACAATCGTGTGGACAGATGATACCGGTCGCAGTCGTCAGGCAACCATGCCGCTGGTCATCTTCGCGCGCACGAAGATCACTGACGGCGATAGCAGCAGTGCGCAACGGGGCCGATCGTGACAACGACCATTGCCATCGAGCTGCCCACGATCCTGATCGCACTCATGAAGGGCGTCGTCGAGCGTGATGCGGCGCCAGGGCTTTGGCAGGGCCTGATCTCGCTCCAGTCCAGGGCGCGCGATTACGTCGGGATCGTCGGTCTCGATCTCATGCTCGACGAGGCGGAAGGGTTTGCCTACCTGCGCCAGAAACCACTTGTCGAAGGCGAGCCGGAATTGCCGCGGCTCGTCACGCGCCGGCAACTGAGCTTTTCGGTCAGTCTGCTGCTCGCTCAGCTACGCAAGAAGCTGGCGGAGTTCGACGCGACGGGCGGGGACACACGACTGGTCGTGAGTTCGGCCGAAATCCTCGACATGATCCGCCTGTTCCTGCCCGACACGGCCAATCAGGCCAAGCTGAAGGAGCGGGTCGATCGCGACATCAACCGCATCGTCGAGCTGGCGTTCCTGCGCCCGCTGAAGGGCCGAGAGGATACCTATGAGGTCAGGCGAATTATCCGCTCGTTTGTCGATGCGCAGTGGCTCGGGCAATTGAACGAGCGCCTTGTCACCTATGCCGCGCACGCCGGATCAAACGTCGACGGCGATCCCCCGCGACCGCTCGACGGAGCTGACCTATGACCGAGATACCCAGCATTGTTCAGGAGCAACCGCCGCTCGAAGGCGTGCATGGCGCCGAAAGCACACGGTCGCGGCGCCTTGGCATGCGATTGATGGCGATCGAGGTCCTGAACTGGGGCACGTTCGACAAACGCCCATGGCGCCTGGAGATGGGCGGGGACAATGGACTGCTGACCGGCGACATCGGCTCAGGCAAGTCGACCCTGGTCGATGCCATCACGACATTGCTGCTGCCAGCCCAGAAGATTGCCTACAACAAGGCGGCCGGCGCCGAAACGCGTGAGCGGGACCTGCGATCCTACGTGCTCGGGCACTACAAGTCCGAGCGCGGCGATGTCGGCTTATCGGCCAAGCCGGTAGCCCTGCGATCCGCCGACAAAACGTATTCGGTGATCCTCGGCCAGTTTCACAACGAGGGCTTCGGCGAGCACGTCACGATTGCCCAGGTATTCTGGTTCAAGGAGGCCCACGGCCAGCCGGCGCGCTTCTTTCTGGTCGCCGACCGTGTCCTGTCTATCGCCGAGCACTTCTCGAACTTTGGACAAGACATCAATGCCCTGAAGAAACGCCTTCGTCGGATGCCGCGGGTCGAGATCCACGACAGCTTCCCGCCCTACGGGTCGGCGTTTCGCCGCCGGTTCGGCATCGACAGCGATCAGGCGCTGGACCTGTTCCTACAGACCGTCTCGATGAAATCGGTCGGCGACCTCACCGACTTCGTGCGCAGCCACATGCTCGAACCTTTCCCGGTCGAGAGCCGCATCGCCGACATGATCGCGCATTTCGACGATCTTACCCGGGCCCATGGCGCCGTGCTCAAGGCCCGCGACCAGATAGAGCACCTAGCGCCGATGGTCGCAGATTGCGAGAGCCACGCGGCACTGAGTGGTGAACTGAATGTCCTCAAGTCGTGCCGAGATGCGCTTCGTGCCTATTTCGCCGGCCACAAGTGCGAGCTTCTCGACAAACGGATCGCCGGGCTTGAATCCGATCTCGACCGGCTTGGCGAGCGCCTGAGCGCCCTGCGGGACCTCCATCGCGACCGGGCGACGCAACGGGATCAGATCAAGCAGGCAATCATCGAGAACGGTGGCGACCGTATTGCCGGCCTCGACCGCGAGATCGAGGCAAAGTCCGTGATGGCAGCTGAGCGCCGGCAGCGCGCCGGTGGCTACGCCAGGCTCGCCGGGCAGATTGGAGTGGAAGCACCGCGAGACGCCGATCGGTTCATCGAAAACCAGGGTCTCGTTCGCACCGAGATCGAAGGCGCGGAAAATAATCAGGTCAATGCTCAGAACCGGCACATGGAGCGCACGATCACGTTCCGCGGGCTGCGGGCCGAGCGCGAAAGCCTGGACGTCGAGATCGCGTCCCTGAAGGGCCGGCGATCCAACATTCCGGCGCGCATGTTGGCGATCAGGCAGAGGCTGTGCGATGCACTCAGCCTCGATGACGCGCGTCTGCCGTTCGCTGGCGAGCTGATCGAGGTGCGCAAGGGAGAGAAGAATTGGGAAGGCGCAGCGGAGCGCCTGTTGCACGGCTTCGCGGTAGCCCTGCTGGTACCTGACGAGCATTACGCGGCGGTGACAGAGTGGGTCAATTCTACTCATCTGGCCGAGAGGCTGGTGTACTTCCGTGTGCAGATCCGGGCCATGGCGGTCCGGCCCCGCCGCGACTCACGAGCCTTGGCGCAAAAACTCGTCCTCTAAGACGACTCCGTCATCTACCCTTGGCTGCAACGCGAAATCGAC
>JANOOW010000618.1:0-15876 GCA_031421555.1 Hyphomicrobiaceae bacterium
CCTCCCAAGGCGGGCTGAACTAATGCTCCTCGCGCGTTTTAGTCTGCGGGCGTTTCGCCGCTCATTGCCCGCTGATCAACTCTCTAACGCCAAGGTCCGCAAGCATTGCCGCGTCGTGCGATCGAACATTCCCGTCACTACCAACGCTGGCGTGGCGCTGTAGCCTGGTCGCAGATATGGCGCGGCTCCATCACCGGCGAGATGGCGTGCAAGTATACAATGTATAAACGAAACCTTAATTTGACCGGAGAGCAGTTAATCGAGTTCACGAGCATCGTTAGACTAACAAGACATTATCGGTTACAAATAACTTAACTGATCGATGTCGTGTTTCAGTGGGGATAACATGGATCTGCAAGCAGCACTTCAGATGGATGGCAAGCCTTGGTCTTGGGCCAAGGTTGCAGCGATCCTCTGCTTCGTAGCCGCCTGCGGACTTCTGGTTGGCTCTTTGGCGCTCGCTCCTGCGGCGAAAGCTTCGAGTGCCACTTGGCAGCACGCTTTGATCAGGTAAGTTTCGACTAGGCTTCCCAGGAAGACTGAGGCGTGGCCGGCGCCCAATCCGGCCTCCCATTCGACGAAACACCGAGACCCGCTCCTCTTGATAAGGAGCGGGTCTTTCGTTGGCGATCGCGAAACTTAATAACAAATCCCTGTTGCGCTAGTCCTTGGCGCGCTCGACGTAGCTGCCGTCTTCGATCGTGACGACCACCCGGGTTCCGGTTCCGATGTGTGGTGGCACCATGATACGGGCGCCGTTCGAGAGGATCGCCGGCTTATAGGACGACGATGCGGTCTGGCCCTTTACGACCGGATCGGCCTCGACGATTTCCAGCGTGACACGGGCCGGCATATCGATCGAGACGGCGACACCATCGTGTGTGCTGACCGAGCATTTCATGTTCTCTTGCAGATAGACAGCCTGCTGACCAAGGACGTCCTTCGACACGGTGATCTGTTCGAACGACTCTGGGTGCATGAATACAAACCCCTGGTCGTCCTCGTACAGGTAATTGTAGTCTTGCTCCTCGAGATAGGCGCGCTCGACTTGATCGGTCGTGCGGTAACGCTCGGTGACCTTGACGCCATCGGCGATGCGGCGCAATTCCAAGTGCGTCACCGGCGTTCCCTTGCCGGGATGAATGTTCTCGGCATGCATCACGACGGCGAGCTTGCCGTTGAGATCGAGCACATTGCCCTTGCGGATCGAGCTAGCGATGACCTTCGGCACAAATAATCTCCCATGTAGGCGCGCAACAGGCGTGGTCTGCACGTTAGGTGCTTACGCGATCCCGACTGACTTGCGATTTCGCGCTGTCATTAGCCTGTTATCCAGCGCAGGCCAAGGGGCGCAGCAGTTTGGACACGTGGAATGACGGATTTGCCTCCCCGCTCGCCCTGGTGGACGCCCTCTGTTCACGCCGACCGGCGGCCGTGGCTGGTCGCCCGCAACCAGATCAAATCGGCGATCCGCCGCTGGTTCGAAGACCAGGGGTTCGTCGAAGTGGAAACCGGTTGTTTGCAGGTATCACCGGGGAATGAAGCGCATTTGCATGCTTTCAAGACGGAGCTGCTGGCTACCGATCTTTCGCGGCATCCGCTTTATTTGCATACGTCACCGGAGTTCGCCTGCAAAAAGCTTCTGGCGGCGGGCGAGACGAAAATCTTCACGTTTGCCCCCGTGTTCCGCAATCGCGAGCGCGGCGCATTGCATGCGCCTGAATTCACTATGTTGGAGTGGTACCGCGCCGGTGCTCCGTACGAAACGCTTTGGGATGATTGCGCAGCGATACTGAGGATTGCCAGTGAGGTGACGCAACGCCAGCAATGGTCGTATCGGGGGCGGCCCTGCAATGTCACAGCCAAATTCGATGATACGACCCTCGATCAAGCGTTCTTCCAATTCGCTGGCATCACGTTGCGCGACATGTACGCCGGATCTGCACCCAATCGCGATCTGTTCATGCGCGCGAGCGCGGCCGCTGGCGTGCGCCCGGCAGACGACGATACATGGTCGAACGTCTTCTCGCGCATACTGACAGAACTAATCGAGCCGCGACTGGGCAACTTCCGGCCCGAGATCCTGTGCGAGTATCCAACGCACGAGGCAGCCCTCGCCCGGCCAACTATTCATGATCCACTTGTTGCCGAGCGCTTCGAGTTGTATGTCTGCGGCGTCGAACTGGCCAACGGATTTGGCGAATTGACCGATCCGGCCGAGCAGCGCCGCAGATTTACCGCCGAGATGGACGAGAAGGCGCGCGTCTACGGTGAGCGCTACCCGATCGACGAGGATTTCCTGGCGGCACTCGCGCACATGCCTGCGGCGTCTGGCTGCGCGCTCGGTTTCGACCGGTTGGTTATGCTCAGCACCGGGGCGCCGACCGTCGACCACGTGCTCTGGACGCCGCTTGCCGAAGCGGGCAGATGAGGATCGATGACCATCGTTACGCGCCCATTGACGACCATCGACGCGTTGCATGCCGCAGGTTTGATCCCCGAGCCGCGGATCGTCGAATTGCGCTCTGTTGCAGCACGATATGCGGTTGCCTTGACACCAGCGATGGCTGCCGCGATCGAGGCCGGCTCGGTGGATGACCCGATCGCGCGCCAATTCGTGCCCGATGTTGGCGAACTCGACCGCCGCGCGGATGAGACCGCCGATCCGATCGGCGATAACGCGCACAGCCCGGTGAAGGGCATCGTGCATCGATATCCCGATCGTGCGCTATTGAAGATCACAAGCATTTGCCCGGTGTATTGCCGTTTCTGCTTCCGCCGCGAGGCCGTGGGGCCAGAACTTGGCGACGGCCTGACCGCAAACGAACTCACAGCCGCAGTCGGGTACATCGCCCGCACTCCCGCAATTTGGGAGGTTATCCTCACCGGTGGCGATCCGCTGATCTTGTCGCCGCGCCGCATTCGCGAGGTGACGCAAGCGCTGGCAGCGATCCCGCACGTCAAGGTGCTGCGCTGGCACAGCCGCGTACCTGTGGTGTCGCCGGAGCGGGTCACACCCGAAATGGCCGATGCGTTGAGGTCCACGAGCCAGGCCGTCTACGTCGCTTTGCACGCCAATCATCCGCGCGAATTTACGCCTGAAGCGCGCGCTGCCTGCGCATCGCTTGTCGATCGCGGTATTGTCATGGTTGGCCAAACGGTGTTGCTGCGCGGTGTCAACGACGATGTCGCAACGCTCGATGCACTGATGCGAGCGTTCGTCGAGGCTCGTGTCAAACCGTACTACCTGCATCACCTCGACCGCGCGCCGGGCACATCGCATTTCCGGACGACGATCGCGCATGGTCAAAACCTGATGCGGGAATTGCGCGGCAGGCTATCGGGACTGGGTCAGCCCACCTATGTGCTCGACGTGCCGGGTGGACATGGCAAAATGCCGATCGGGCCCACATATGTGCAACGTGCCGCGGGTGACCGCTACACCGTCACCGATTACGATGGCGTTGCGCATCAGTACGCCGATTGCTCCGCATGCCGCGCCGAAGGATCGACATGACCAATGCCGGCGCAATCCTGGTAGGCGGCGGGTTAGCCAACGTTTTGATCGCGCTGAGACTGCGCGCCGAGCGTCCCGGCACAAATGTGCTCGTGCTCGAGCAGGGACCATCGCTCGGGGCAAATCACACGTGGTCATTCCACGATACCGATCTCACACCTGAACAGTTGGCCTGGATCGAGCCTCTCGTCATCGCTCGTTGGCCGCGGCAAGAGGTGCGTTTCCCAACTGGGCGGCGCGTTCTCGAAACCGGGTACAGGTCGATCTCGTCGGAACGGCTGCATACCGTGGCCATGGAATTGCTCGGACCATCGGTGCGGCTCAATTGTCCCGTGCGTGATGTTGGTGGGGATTCTGTGACGCTCGGCGATGGCACGGTCCTAAGTGCGGCCCTCGTCATCGATGGCCGGGGCGCACTACAGCAGCAGCCGTTGGCGCTCGGCTATCAGAAGTTCGCCGGCATCGAGATCGAGACGGCGGTGCCGCACGGACAGGCACATCCGATCATCATGGATGCGACCGTGCCGCAAACCGACGGTTATCGTTTCGTCTACTCGCTGCCATTTTCGCCAACCCGCATGCTTATCGAGGATACGTACTACAGCGACACACCCGATCTTGATGCCGGCAGCCTCGGTGCGGGGCTCGAAGCCTATGCGTCGGCTCAGGGGTGGAAAGTGGATAAGATCCTCCGGCGCGAGGCAGGTGTACTTCCAATTACGCTGGCCGGCGACATCGACCGGCACTGGCGCACGATGGGACAAGAGATCCCCCGCTCGGGCCTGCGCGCCTGGCTATTCCATGCAACGACCGGTTACAGCCTGCCGATTGCGGTACGCTTGGCCGGGGAGATCGCGCGCGCCCCTGACTTGTCGTCGAAAGCGATTGCGCGGCTGATCGAAGCTAGATCGCGGGAAACGTGGAAATCCCAGGCAATATTCCGCCTGCTCAACCGCTCGATGTTTCTGGCCGCCGATCCGGCCGGTCGCGTGCGCATCCTCGATCGCTTCTACAGCAAGTTGCCGGCTGCCTCGATCGAGCGGTTCTATGCCGGCGCGTTGCGAAAAACCGACATCGCGATGCTGATGGCAATCATGGCAACAAAGCCGCCTGTGAACATTGGTCGCGCCATTGCATGCCTTAGCGAAGCCTCGTCTTGGGAGTTTGCATCTAAACAGCGTGCCTCCAAGGCTCAACTGGGCTAAGCGTGCTTGCATGGATGCAATCGTCGAACACAGCCGCAAGCTGATCGAAAAAGGCTCGAAGAGCTTTGCCGGAGCAGCACGGCTCTTCGACGACGACACGCGTGCCTCGGCCTACATGCTGTACGCGTGGTGCCGCCATTGCGACGATGAAATCGACGGTCAGGAGTTAGGCTTTAAACGCGCTGACGGCAGCACCGTGCCACAAGCCGAGCGGCTGGCTGAGTTGAGCGGGAAGACCAGGGCCGCCATCGCAGGCCATGCCGACGAACGGGTGTTCGAGGCCTTGGCGCGCGTTGTAGCAAAGCACGACATCCCGGCACGCCATCCGATGGAGTTGATCGAAGGCTTCCAAATGGACGTCGACGGACGTCATTATCGCACCGCCGACGATACGTTGTCCTACTGCTATCACGTCGCCGGCGTCGTCGGCGTGATGATGGCAATGATCATGGGCGTGCGGGACACGCCGACCTTGAACCGCGCGTCTGACCTCGGCATCGCGTTTCAGTTGACCAACATTGCCCGCGATGTCGTGCCGGATGCCCTCGAAGGCCGCGTGTACCTGCCCTCCGAATGGCTCGATGAAGCAGGCCTCGTACCAGCCGACATTGCTGATCCGGCAAAACGTGATGCTGTGTTTGCTGTCACGCGGCGGTTGCTTGATCTGGCGGACAGATACTATCACTCGGCGCGCTACGGTTTGCCCGATTTGCCCATTCGGGCTGCCTTCGCGATCGCAGCGGCACGGCGGATCTACCGGCAGATCGGGTTTCTGGTGCGTAAGCGCGGTGCTCATGCCTGGGATACGCGCGCCGGATTGAGCAAGCGCGGAAAGATTGCTCAGGCTGTTCTGTCGAGCGCCTCGATCGGCCGGGCACATGCATCGCGCGCCTTGAAGGCGCAGCCGGCGCGCGATGGGCTTTGGACGATGCCGGGCCTAGGCGCTGCCTGAGCGCGCACTGCGAAGACGCCGCGCATGCGGCAAGCGCCACCACGGCACACCGGGATAAAGATGATGCTCGTGGTGATAGCCGAAGTGAAAGCACGTCATCAGCGACAGCCACGCTGGATAGTCGTTGCTGCGGGCCTTGTGGCGATCGTCGAAGGCCGGATCCTCGGGCACGTGCGGCAGATACGTGCCGAACGTGAACAGCTGCAAGGACGACAGCACGGCTGGCAGCGCCCAGAACAGCAATACGTTTTCGACCGGCGCGCCCAATACCAGTATATATGACCACGTCAAAACCGCCAGCATCCCAAGCTGCCGCCAGCTGAAATACTCGCTGAAAAATTTTACGTACCAAGGCCAGAACTTGTGCGGATGCTCGTCGTGAAAATCGGGATCGCCGACCGTGCCAGCGTGCCGGTGATGTAGATGATGCTTGGGGTTCAGCGCATTGAAATTGAAGCAGGCATAAAGCGCGAGGCACAGCTGCCCGATCCAGCGATTTAGGCGCGGACTGAATGGCACGAGCGAGCCATGCATGCAGTCATGGGCGACAATAAAAAGACCGACGCAGAGCCACGTCTGTACGGCCGCCACAGTGACAGCTGGAATCCACCCGAAGCTCTGCCAGGGATAGAAGAATACCGCCCACACATGGATGATAATCCAGGCGACAATCACCGCGAATGCCAGCGTCAAGCCGACGGCCGCTTGTCGCGCGCGTGTGATTTGCGGATGTTGAGCGCTCGTAGTCATGAGACTAGTATATAGGCCGTTAGATGGTGCGTCGCGCAACGAAACGCGCGACAAACAGACCTGTCAAGCCGACACCACCGAGCACCGCCCATGGAAGATACATTTCAGCGATGGTATCGGCACGAGAGAAAATCGAAGCGTAGGCTTCCAGGACCCAAGTATTTGGCGTTGCCCAGCCGAGTGCCTGAACCGATGGCGGCATGAGATATCGCGGCACCATGCTGCCGCCGACCGCCGACACGACCAGGATCAGCATCTGTCCCAGCGTTTGCGCCTGCGCCCGCGACCGGCAAAGCGTGACGAAACTCATGGCGAGGCCGGCCGAAGCGGCGGCTGCGACTAAAGACGTCACCGCCCACGGACCCAGATGTGAGGCGCCGCGCTCCATACGAGGAGAATGCGCTCTCGCCCCGGAATAATGGCAGAGGCAGCGACATGTCACGCATGGTGAGCGGGCGCCTCCGCGCCGTCTAGCGCTCCGCGCATCGCCTGGGTCAGACTCGCGATGTAGAGCGTCAGTGCATGGCCGGCAGTCCCGCCGCCGGGCAGGCTGCGTAACGCGGCCTGCAACTGCGCATCGGCGTGATCGAGGGCATGGTCAAAACCCAGTAGCTTGACGCGTGTCGCCTTCCCAACATCGCGTCCGGTGTCCTTGCCAATTGCGGGTGATATTGCGCGCGCATCGAGCAGATCATCGTAGGCTTGGAAGGCTAGACCCAAGTTCATGCCGAAAACGTACATCGCAGCACGATGTTCAAAGGCACCAGCGACGACTGCGCCCATTTCGGTCGCGGCCGCAAATAGTGCGCCGGTCTTTCGCGCGTGGATCCATTCCACACCCTCAGCCGCCGATAAACTTACGCCGTTCAAGTCTCCCTCCTGACCACCGGTCAGGCCGTCCGTTCCTATCGACTTCGCCAATATGGCTACGATCTGCACGCGACGTTCTGGCGGCAGATCAGCGTCGGCAGCGACCAACCCAAACGCGCGATTCATCAGCGCGATGGCAGCCAGCACGGCTGTCGCCTCCCCGAACGCCCGGTGACAGGTTGGCCGTCCGCGGCGCATTGCGGCATCGTCCATCGCCGGCAAATCGTCGAGGATCAATGAGGACGCGTGCACCATTTCGAGCGCACATGCGGCGTTGAACGCGTATTTTTGCTCCGCGCCGCAATGAGCTGCGCTCAGGATGGTCAATAACGCCCGTGCCCGTTTACCCGGCGCCAGCAGCGAGTACCGCATCGCCTCGGCGAGTTTGGTGGGCGAGGGCTCACCTGGCGTCGCTGCATCCAGATGCCGTTCGACTTGCGCCCGAAGTTGCGCGATCGCCGTCTCGAACTTTGCATCAGGACCGATTGAGCGCGCAGTCATGCGATTGGTCGCGCCCCTCGTTTGCGCTTATGCGTTGACGGCATCCAGAGCATGCGGCTTTGTCCTCTGCAAGTGCCAGAATGCCGCCTTTTGGCAACAGCACGAGCTCATCGGGGAAACCGAAAGAACGGCCGATCAGCGTATGGCATTTGTGTTGCGACTGAATAAAGGCATCATGAAATGCAGAAGAGCTTGGCAGGACACGGCAAGCCCCCCGCTCAGGCAATAGTCATCGGCGCTGGCTTCGGTGGCATCGCAGCTGCGCTCCGCTTGCGGGCAAAGGGTTACGCGGTAACGCTGCTCGAACGTGGCGGCAAGCTTGGTGGCCGTGCCCAGGTATTCGAGCGGCAAGGCTTTCGCCACGATGCCGGACCGACCGTAATCACTGCGCCGTTCCTGTTCGACGAGTTGTTCGCACTGTTCGGCAAGAAGCGCGCCGACTACGTGACGTTCGTGCCGCTATCACCCTGGTACCGCTTTTATTTCCAGGACGGCACAACCTTCGACTACGGCGGCACGGTGGAAGACACGCTTACCGAAATTCGCAAAATCGAGCCGAAGGATGCGGATGGCTACATGCGGATGGTGGAGCATAGCCGCAAGCTTTACGATAAGGGGTTTACTGAGCTTGCCGGCCAGCCGTTCCACAAGCTGTCGACGATGACGAAGCAGATACCGGCGCTAGGCAGACTGCGCGCCGACCGCAGCGTGTGGGATCTGGTCTGTAAGTTTTTGTCGCACCCGAAGCTGCGCGAGGCGTTCTCGATCCAGCCGCTGCTGGTCGGCGGAAGCCCGTTCGACACCACCTCGATCTATGGCCTGATCCACTATCTGGAACGCCGATGGGGCGTATTCTTCACGATGGGCGGCACTGGCGCGCTGGTGGAGGGTCTCGGCAAACTGATGACCGAGGAAGGCGTCGAGGTCCGCTTCGATGCCACTGTCGATCGAATCGAGCTGGACGGCCGCAGGGCAACCGGCGTGCGGCTTGCATCCGGCGAGATCATCAAAGCCGGCATCGTGGTCTCCAACGCTGATCCGATGCACATGTATCGCGAGATGCTGCCGGAGAAGGCGCTATCGGCCGCCACGAAAATGAAGCGCAAGTCGAAGTTGTCGATGGGGCTGTACGTGCTCTATTTCGGCACCACGCGGCAGTACCCGGACGTCGCTCATCATACCATCTGGATGGGGCCACGGTACAAAGCTTTGCTCGACGACATTTTCCACAAGAAAATTCTGCCCGACGATTTTTCGCTCTACGTTCACCGCCCAACTGCGACCGACCCGAGCTTCGCGCCGCCAGGATGCGATAGCTTCTACGTGCTCTGCCCGGTGCCGAACACGCAAGGCAAGATCGACTGGGCGATCGAAGGGCCAAAGTTGCGTGCGCGTATAATCTCCGAACTCGAACGGACGATGCTGCCGGGCTTGTCGGAGGCCATCACCGCCGACTTCGACATGACGCCGGAAGATTTCGAGACCCGCTACCTGAGCTTCGGTGGCGCCGGCTTCTCGATCGCGCCCTATTTCACGCAGTCGGCCTGGTTCCGTTTCCACAACAAGTCCGAAAGCATCGACGGGTTGTATCTCGTCGGAGCCGGCACGCATCCAGGCGCCGGGCTGCCAGGTGTGGTTTGCTCAGCAAAGGTGATCGACAAGTTGATCCCGGCGCTCCCCATAAACCAGCGGAGCTGATGAGATCCGCCGCGTCTTGCTCAGATCGCGGACATGACAGATAGATTGAGGGAGCCGTTGTGGGGACCGATTCCCAGACATCGGCCGCGGGGATCGATGGCGCTCTTTCTAGACATATTGACCAAGGTAACGCTGCCGATCGTTACGCTGGTCGCGCTCGGCTACATGTTGCAGGGCCGCCTCAAACTGGACATCGGTACGCTCAATCGCGTGCAGGTCTATGTCGTGATGCCGGCATTCCTGGTTCACTTTCTGGCCACCGGCAAACAGCCGATCTCGGTCGTATGGCCGGTGTTCTATTTCGGCATCGTGCAGTTCCTCTTCCTGATACCGCTAGGCTGGCTGACGGTCATCGTGCTGCGGCAGCGCGCTTCATTAGGTCCGATGATGGGGCTCGGCACGGCCTACGCCAACGTCGGGTTCTTCGGCATCCCCGTTACGCAGTTGGCGTTCGGTGACGAGTACCTGATCTACCAATCGGTAATGACGGCGCTGATGTCGGTGCTGGTTTGCACCGTCGGCGTGTGGCTGCTGGCACCTGCCGGCAACGGCAGTGGCCTTGCCAAGTTAAAAATCGCGTTTGAGACGCCGTTGATCCCCGCGGTGGTTCTCGGTCTGGCGCTACGCGGTTTCCAAGTGGAGTTGCCGATTGTCGTCGCGCAGCCGATGCAGTTCCTCGGCACGATCTTCACGCCGCTGGCGCTCTATACGCTTGGCGCACAGGTCGCCGCGTCGAAGATCCTGAGGTTCGAGTGGATACCGCAAATACTGCTCCTGTTCCTGAAGTTCATCGTGGCGCCGGTGTTCACCTGGTGGGTGTGCTGGTTCATGGAGTTTCCGCGCGACGTGTCGAACGTGCTCGTAGTCGCTGCCGCAACCCCGGTTGGCGTGCTGATCACGATCTTCGCTGCGGAGTATAAGAACGAGAGCGACTTCATCTCGACCGCAGTGGTGCTGTCGACTGCCCTTTCCCCGCTCTTCGTCACCGGCTGGATTTTGATGACGCGGCTCTACTGACGACACTCTCGAACCTCGGCCAGGTTTCCTTCGGCCCCTCCGGATCCGCCTTCTCGATGCGGACGCGCAGATCGTACCACGCCGCTTGTCCCGTCACCGGGTCGGAGTTCGAGAAGCGATAGCCGCCTTCGCGAACGGGCAGCAGCTCGCCGATCAAATGATTTAGCAGGAAACCCTTGGTTGCCTCCGGCGCTTTCGCATCAAGGCCCCATGCACCGGACCGTTTACCGATCGCGTTCCACGTCCACACAGTGTCAGGATTGACGCCTTCGACGAGCCGAACCTGCGCACGTACGCGCCCCAGCTCGCCAATCACCCACGCCCAGTCGTCATCTTTGAGATCAAGCGACTCCGCCCGCGACCGGTGGATATAGAGACGGTTCTCCGCCGTGATCTGCCGCAGCCACGCGTTTTGCGATCCCCATGAATGGTACATGTGCATCGGCCGCTGCGTGATGGCGTACATGGGAAAGTGGTCCGGCGCCGGCTCTCCGGAGGAGAGTCGCTCCGCGCCATAGAAGAACGGGATCGGATCGAAGTACGTCTCGATCCTCGTGCGATGTGTATCCGGTGGTTGCACCGCGCCGTGACCGCGCGCGGCCAAGCGGAACTTCTGCAGCGGCTCCAGATAAAGCTGGAAAATGATCGGATCGGCGTTACCGACGAAGCCAACCGATTTCGCCCACTCGAGATAGCTTTTGTTGGCATGCTTGTAGAAGCGCTGGTCATCGTCGAGGTGGTGCTGATGGAAGGCGCCATTCGCGATGTAATCGTCGAGCTGTTTGGGATTGACCGCGCCTTTGCCGTAGCTCTTGCCATCGACGCCGCGGAAGCCTGCCAGCGGACCGATGCCTGGCGCGCGTTCGTGGTTGACGATATAATCGGGATAGCCACCGGGATACTTCGGGCTGCCATCGGAGTTGATGAAGCCCGGCAACTTCAGCCGCGCACCGAGATCAATAACAACCGATTGGAACGCGCGCACGTCCCGGTCCGGCTCGACGACCGGATGGCGAATGCTATCTGCCGCTGCATCCGGATCCGAAATCGGACGATCGAGAACGGAGATGCAATCCCAGCGTTCGAGATAGGTGGTGTCTGGCAGGATCAGATCGGCGTAGGCCACCATCTCGGAGTTGTAGGCATCCGAATAGATGATCTTGGGGATTTTGTAGGCGCCCGTCGCCGGATCGGTTTCGGTCAGGTGACGCAGGACCGCTGGGATATTCATCGACGAATTCCAGCTCATGTTCGCCATATACATGAACAGCACGTCGACCGGATATGGATCGCCGTTCGCCGCATTGGTAATGACCATGTGCATCAAGCCATGGGCGGCGATCGGCGCATCCCACGAGTACGCCTTGTCGATGCGCTCGGGACCGCCATCGGGGCAAACCAATAGATCTTCCGGCCCTTGCGTAAAACCAAGCGGGGCACCAGCCAGCGGCGACATCGGCCGAACCGTGTTGTGCTTGCCAGCCGGCTTGTTCGGCGGCGGTGTGGGACGCGGGAACGGCGGCTTGTATCGGAAGCCCCCAGGGCAATCGATCGATCCTAGAATGATCTGCAGGATGTGGATCAAACGGCAGGTCTGGAAGCCGTTCGAGTGCGCCGAGATACCGCGCATGGCATGCATCGACACCGGACGGCCGGTGGTCTTCTCGTGGCGGCGGCCGTGCGTATCGGTCCACGGAATGTCGAGTTCGATCTGCTGCTTGAAAGCGGCATCCGCAAGCTCGGCGGCAATGCGCTTGATTGTCGAAGCTGGAATGCCGGTCTCGGCTGCGGCTTTTTCTGGCGAATACTCGTCTCTCAAATAGCGCTCGGCAATCAGCTGGAACGATGGCCGCGCGGTCCGTCCGTCGGCAAGCTTGAATTCCCCCACCAGCGCGGGGGCGATCTCGGCAAGCGTCGCATCCATCAAGGTGCCGGACTTTTTGTCGAAACATAACGGCTTGCCGCTCGCATCACGGGCGATAAGACCAGCATCGGCGGAACTGCCCTCCTCGATCACCAGCCACGGCGCGTTGGTATACCGCGCGAGATAGTCGAGATCGACGTTCTGCGTGCGCAACAACTCATGGATCAGCGCGCCGACGAACATGCCGTCGCTGCCGGGGCGGATGCCGATCCACTCGTCGGCGATGGCGTTGTATCCGGTGCGGATCGGGTTGATCGAGATGACCTTGACGCCGCGCGCTTTCAACTTGCCAAGCGCCATCTTGAGCGGGTTCGATGCATGGTCCTCGGCGACGCCGAACAGCATGAAATATTTGGTGCGGTCCCAGTCCGGTTCGCCGAACTCCCAGAACGAGCCGCCGAACGTGTAGAGGCCGGCCGCCGCCATGTTAACCGAACAGAAGCCGCCGTGCGCGGCAAAATTCGGCGTGCCGAACTGTTGCGCAAACCACCCCGTGAGCGCTTGGCTCTGATCACGGCCGGTGAAGAACGCGAGCTTCTTTGGATCGGATTTGCGGATGTCGCCGAGCCATTCTGTTGCGAGGCCGAGCGCTTCATCCCAGCTGATCGCCTCGAACTCACCCGAGCCGCGCGGGCCGACCCGCTTCATCGGTCCTGTCAGACGCGCTGGCGAATAGTGCTGCATGATGCCGGCGGCACCCTTGCCACAAAGCACCCCCTTGTTCACCGGGTGATCGCGATTGCCCTCGATGTAGCGAACGCGGCCGTCCTTCAGGTGCACTTTGATGCCGCAACGGCATGCACACATGTAGCAGGTCGTGCATTTGACCTCGTCGCCGATGGGTGCCGACAACGCAATCGTAGGTTCGATGATCTTCAATGCTCTAGCCCCGCTCCCGGCAGTCTCGTGTTCAGTTCTGCGCCAAAACATCGGAACTGAGATTGCCACCCGAACCGAATGGCGACAATCTCAATGGCAGCGGCTCCGTGGCCGGTTGAGGCCAACGGATTGCTCCTCAAGCGCGAACTTTCTTGCTACTTCTTTCTTGCGACCCCGGCTTCATGTCATGGACATCAGGCATAGCGCAGTGCGATATGTGTCTCAAGAAATTCAGCCGCAAAAACAATCTGCTTGGAGAGGTAGACCATGATCAATCGCCGCAGCCTAGTGGTTTCCTCCGCCGCCGCCGCTGTTTGGGCGGGCTTCGGAACCTCAGCCAGCGGGCAACCTGTGATGTTGAAGATCATGGTGCCTGCGGCTCCTGGCGGCGGTTGGGATCAAACCGGGCGCACGATCGAACAGGTGCTACGGGCGACCGGCGCCGTCAGTGGAGTGCAAATTACCAACGTGGCGGGCGCTGGCGGCACCGTTGGCTTGCCCCAGTTCGTCAACCAATGGAAGGGCCAGGGCAATGCGCTGATGGTCGGCGGCATGGTGATGGTAGGCGCCATCATCGCCAACAAGAGCGTCGTGAACCTTAGTACCGTGACGCCGATCGCTTTGTTGACCGGTGAGGCACAGGCTCTCGTTGTTCCGGCATCATCACCCTTCAAAACCGCCAAGGACTTCGCGGATGCACTGAAGGCCGATCCGGCCAAAGTCCCAGTGGCTGGCGGCTCCGCTGGCGGCACCGATCATATCCTCCTCGGCATGATCGCAAAGGCAGCCGGTGTACCTCCGGCCAAGGTGAGCTACGTTGCGTTCTCGGGCGGCGGTCCGGCGGTTGCCGCGTTGCTCGGCTCGCAAGTAGCGGCCGGGATCTCTGGCTACGGCGAATTTGCCGAGCAGATCAAGGCCGGTAAATTGCGCGCGCTCGGCTTATCGGCAGGCAAGCGTCTGCCCGGCCTCGACGTGCCGACCCTCAAGGAGCAGGGCATAGATGTGGAACTGTTCAACTGGCGAGGCGTATTTGCGCCTCCGGGTGTCTCCGGCGAACAGCGCAATGCCATGATTTCGCTGATGCAGAAAATGACGGCATCTCCCGAATGGGACGATGCGTGCAAGAAGCGCGACTGGACGCAGATCACGCTCACCGGCGATGCCTACAAGACTTTTCTCGAGGCCGAAGTCGTGCGTATCGAGGCGGTACTCAAAGACCTTGGGATCGGATGACAGTGATAGAGGACAAAGGCGTAGTTGCGCCCAAACGCACCGGTCGCGGGGAGTTGGCGGTGGCGATTGGCGTGATCGGTCTCGCTGTTGTCATCTATTGGCAGGTCCAGATGATGCCAGCCTCGCCGCTCTACGCCAAAGTCGGACCGGCACTCGTTCCGGCCTTCGGAGCGGCGGGATTGTTTGCTCTGGGATGCGCACTTCTCATAGCTGCAGCTCGCGGCGGCTGGCAATCCGATGAGGAGGCGACGGCCCAGCCCGACCGCGTGGCGTTGAGTTGGGTGATCGCTGGCTTCGCGTTGAACGTTTTGCTGATCGGCACCGCCGGGTTCACCATCGCCTCGACATTATTGTTTCTATGCGTGGCACGCGGGTTTGGCTCCCGGCGGGTAATCCGGGATGCGGCAATCGGCTTCATTTTCGCAATCGTCGCCTACTTTGGTTTCGCAAAAACTCTCGGCGTCAACATCGGCGCAGGGCTCGTGGAGAACGCCATCGAGCGTGTACTCCCCTTCTCCGGAAATCGCTGAGCATGGATGCACTCGCGGGTTTGATGAAGGGCTTTTCCATCGCGCTGACACCGATTAACCTGATGTGGTGCCTCGTTGGCACGACGCTCGGCACCGCGATTGGTGTGCTGCCGGGCCTGGGTCCAGCATTGACCATTGCCCTGCTGTTACCGATTACCTTCAAGGTCGATCCGACAGCTGCCTTTATCCTGTTCGCAGGCATCTACTACGGCGCCATGTATGGTGGCTCGACGACCTCGATTCTGCTCAACACCCCAGGCGAAAGCGCATCGATCGTCACCGCGCTCGAAGGCAACAAAATGGCGCGCAACGGCCGTGCTGGCGCGGCGCTGGCAACTGCCGCCATCGGTTCTTTCGTCGCCGGTACGCTCGGCACGCTGGGTCTGATATTCATGGCGCCACTGGTCGTCGATGCCGCCTTGCAGTTCGGACCAGCCGACTACTTCGCGCTGATGGTGCTGGCGTTCGTCACCGTATCGGCGGTGCTGGGCTCTTCTGCCATTCGCGGATTGACCGCCTTGCTGATCGGCATCTGGCTCGGCATGATTGGCGTCGATCTTCAGACCGGGCAGGCGCGGTTCACATTCGGCGTGCCGGAGCTTCTCGACGGGATAAACGTGATCATCGTCGCCGTCGGTTTGTTCGCCGTTGGTGAGACGCTCTACATGGCCTCGCGCCGTGGCACGGGAACGGACGAAGTCATCCCACTCAAGGGATCTCTCTGGATGACACGGGAGGAGTGGTCACGCTCCTGGCGCCCGTGGCTGCGCGGAACGGCATTCGGCTTCCCGATCGGCGCG
>JANOOW010000619.1:0-3401 GCA_031421555.1 Hyphomicrobiaceae bacterium
CTTTGTCGCCATAGAGTTCCTGCATCTTCGTGCGCATATCGCTCACGCCGTCGATCAGCCCCAGCTCCATCGCCTTCGGTCCCGACCAGAACGCGCCCGAAAAGAGTTCGCTGTCCACGCCCTTCAGCTTCGCCGCGCGGCGGTCCTTCACGACACCGATGAACACGTCGTGTACGTCCCGCTGCAGCGCCTTCAAGCGCTCGATGTCGTCTGGCTTTTCGGGCAAGAACGGGTCGAGCGACCCCTTATTCAGGCCCGAGGTATAAACCCGCCGCTCGATGCCGAGCTTCTCGATCGCTTTTTCAAAACCGAAGCCGGACGAAATCACGCCGATCGAGCCGACGATCGATGACGCATCCGCGTAGATCTCATCGCCGGCGATCGCCAGGTAATAGCCGCCGGACGCAGCCACGTCCTCGCAAAACACATAGACGCGCTTCTTGTTTTCATCGGCGAGTTGGCGGACCCGCTTGAAGATCAAGCTCGATTGCACCGGAGAACCGCCGGGAGAATTGATCGAGATGGCAACGGCGGGTAGGGCTGACATCTTGAAGGCTTTCTCGATTTGGCCGGCGATAGCGGGCAGCGACAAGCCGGGCCGCAGGGGCGATGCCATGCCGATCGCGCCAGAAAATCGCAAAACAGGAATGACATTCGATTTCGAGAACGGCCACATGTCTTGAATTACCTTAGCTGCGCGAGTGAATTGGAAGTTTGAGATAACCATCTTCGCAACCGTTCGCCAGGGCCGCTGCCCGAGCAAAACCACTCATCTACGCGTGCCCGGCGTAAAGACGCTTCATTGAAGGATTGGGTTGTGACAGCCGGTCGGGATCGGGTCTTTACCAAGCCGCTAATTGCATACCTTTTCTCTACCGTCGGTTTAGGTTGCGGCTTCAGGGTACGGTAGAACCAAAAAATTCTGTTGATAATAGGAAAATCTTCTTTACAATGATAGATGAGCGCTGATCGAGTTTGGGGTTCGGCGAATGGGAACACTATCGGGACGCACGGTTTTGATCGTCGAGGATGAGCCGTTGATCGCGATCGATCTTGGCCAATCGTTCGAAGACGCTGGCGCTTCGGTCACGATCGTTGGCTGCCTTGGCGCCGCAATGGTAACCGCGAGTGCGGGCGGCATCAGCGCGGCGGTGGTGGATCGCGTCCTGCCCGATGGCAACAGCTCGTCCTTGCTTCGTCTGCTCACAGAGCTTGGCGTGCCGTATATCGTCGTCTCCGGCTACTCCGGATCAAAGTGCGAAGGCATAGGCGCGGCTGCCTATTTCAGCAAACCGGCCGATCCCAACCGGCTCGTGCGGGCGGTAGAAGAGATGCTCTGCGCATTGAGCGTCAGTGCTAATGCTTCAAGGGCAAAGCCTGACCGTGACGCAAGATTGCCTGTAATCGCGGCGTGAAATCCTGGGCGCTCGTCTGGTGCACAACGAGGCCCGGCAGGATCGTGAGCGGCGCGCGGCTGCCTTTGACGCCGCTGACGATAACGCGCACAGCAGCTTCGCCCTCTCGCGGATAAATGGGCAGCACGGCGATGCCGCCGAACCGGCTCTTAAACGCAGCTAGAATATCGCCTAGGGCATCGGCGCGATGGACAACGGCCGCCGTTCCATCGGGTTTGACCAACCGGGCCATGACGCGGACCCAACGATCGAGCCCGCCTGCCGGCATGGCATGCGATCGTGCCTTCACCACGTCGGGCGAGGCGCGTCCGTCACCCTCGATCTGGTACGGTGGGTTTGCCAGGACATGATCGAAAGCCTCAGTCGCCAGGCCCAATGTGGCTGCCGGTCCCTCAAGGTCGGCCTGCACGACACGGACACGCGGCGAAAAGCCGTTCTGTTCGATGTTGCGTTGCGCAAGTTGCACAAGCGAAGACTCGCGCTCCAGCAGAACGACTTCGACAGCGGGTAGCCGCGCGGCCACGCAGAGGCCTATGGTGCCTGCGCCCGCACCTAGATCGAGCACGCGGGCGCCTGGCATCGCGACGACGGTCGCGGCCAGCAGCACGGCGTCCAGCCCGGCGCGATAGCCGGTCTGCGGCTGAGATACAATCACCTGTCCGCCGAGGAAAGCGTCATCCGTTGTCGCGTTGACAACCCCGGCTAGATCAGCCGTGCTCATCTGTGTTCATCCATTGACCAAGATCGCTATCGGTAAGAACGCGCCGCGCCGCTTCATAATCTTGTGAGGCAACCATCAACCGGCGCTGCAAAATACCGATCGAGCCTTCCAGGACGCTCATGTTCTGGTCCATAAGGACCGCTTCGAGTCCGGCATCGCGCAAGAGTACCTGGGCAAAGCCGAGCAAGACCGGGTCGTTCGAGCGGATTATCTCGCGCATTGGCAGTGTTTAACCTTATACCGGCACCAAACCTCTGCGGCACTATGCCGGACGGGGCGGTGTGTTATTGACCGTTAGTGTAGAACATAACGATGCGAACGACAGGATGGCACACGTGGGCCTAGCGGCAACTATCGAAGCTCCCCGCGACGCGACCGAGTATCTGGCGCCCATCCTGGAGTTGGTCGCAGCCGACATGCCAGGCGTCAACAAACTTATTCTGGACCGTGCCGTGTCCGACGTCGAGCTGATACCCCGGCTGGCGAACCATTTGATCGATTCCGGCGGCAAGCGTCTCCGTCCGATGCTGACGATCGCCGCGGCCAAGCTCTGCAACTACACCGGCGATGGTCACATCAGGCTCGCCGCCGCCGTAGAATTCATGCATACCGCGACCCTTCTGCATGACGATGTGGTCGACGAAAGCGATGTCAGGCGCGGCAAGAAGGCTGCGCGGCTGTTGTGGGGCAATCAGGCCAGCGTGCTGGTTGGCGACTTCCTGCTCGGCCACGCGTTCCGCATGATGGTCGATGTCGGTTCGCTCAGCGCGCTGCGCATCTTGTCCAACGCCGCGGCCGTCATCGCTGAAGGCGAGGTCATGCAGCTCGCGGCAGCAAAAAACATCGCCACCAGCGAGGAAGACTATCTCGTCATCATCGATGCCAAGACTGCCGCACTGTTCTCGGCGGCGTCCGAAGTTGGCGCTGCTATTTCGAACCGGCCGGAGTCCGAGCAACTCGCACTGCGCAGCTACGGTACAGCGCTCGGCATCGCCTTTCAATTGGTCGATGACGCCC
The DNA here is from genome assembly GCA_031421555.1 of Hyphomicrobiaceae bacterium. Classification (GTDB taxonomy): domain Bacteria; phylum Pseudomonadota; class Alphaproteobacteria; order Rhizobiales; family Hyphomicrobiaceae; genus JAKFWF01. Next base: position 3,154 of record JANOOW010000619.1, read on the forward strand.
TCGACTACGCTGGCGACAGCAGCAAGCTCGGCAAATCGGTCGGCGATGATTTCCGCGAAGGCAAGATCACACTGCCCGTCATCTTGTGCCACCGGCGCGGCACCGCCGAGGAACAGGAGTTCTGGGCTCGCACGCTCACCAGCGGCAACATCGCCGAAGGTGATCTGGAGCGGGCGATCGCGCTGATGCGCCGGCATAAGGCGATCGAGGCAACGTTCGAGCGCGCCCGCCATTACGGCTTGATCGCC
>JANOOW010000620.1:0-23187 GCA_031421555.1 Hyphomicrobiaceae bacterium
CTTCAAGGAAGCAGGTTTCGATTGGCGAGAGCCTGGCTGCTCGATGTGCCTGGGCATGAACCCGGACCAGCTCATGCCACGCGAGCGCTGTGCATCGACGTCGAACCGCAACTTCGAAGGCCGCCAGGGCCGCTTGGGCCGCACGCATCTGGTCTCTCCACAGATGGCAGCCGCGGCCGCGATCGCCGGCCATTTCGTCGACATCAGGACATGGGAGTGAATTGACCGGTGGCGTAGCCAGGCGATGAGCGGAAACTTGTGATCATGGTTCTGCGGCCCCTCGCTCCGGTATACTCAGGTGCGTTTACCGAAAATGCCGCATCATTGCGTGTGCAAATCAAAGTAGGCTTCGAGCGTGATGGCGTTACGATGCTGCATTCCAATCCGCGCAATATCGAGTTCCCGCACGTCAATACGAAACTAACCCGGTGCGCATTCGAAGCGTCCAGCACGAGGAATCCCACCCCATGAACTCCCGCCCCAATGGCCGCCCTTTCTTCTTTGCACCCGGCCCGACCAATATCCCCGACCGGATACTAGGTGCGATGAACAGGCCGACCATGGATTTTCTGGCGCCGGAGTTTCTCGCCATTCACGCCCGTGTCAATGAGGGCATCAAGAAGGTGCTGAAGACCAAGCAGAATCTGTTTGTTTATGCCGCTAACGGTCACGGCGCGTGGGAGGCCGCTCTCGCCAACACCCTCTCACCCGGCGACAAGGTTCTTTCGCTCGAATCCGGATATTTCTCAGCGAACTGGTCGGCGATGGCGGAAGAGCTGGGGCTTGTCGTCGAAACGCTTCCTGCCGACTGGCGCACGGGCGTCGGCCAAGCTGCGATGGTCAAACGCCTGAAAGCCGACTCCGCCAATGAGATCAAAGCAATCCTCGTCGCCCACAATGAAACTGCAACCGGTGTGTCAACGCCGCTGTCCGAAGTGCGCAACGCGCTGAACCAGGCCGAGCATAATGGATTGCTGTTTGCCGATACGATCTCGTCGCTTGGCTCGTTCGACTTCCAGATGGACGCGTGGGGTGTCGATATCGTCGTCGGCGGTAGCCAAAAAGGCTTGATGATGACGACCGGGCTGTCGTTTACCGGTGTCAGCGACCGCGCGCTCGAATTGTCGAAGCAAATAAAAACCCGCCGCAGCTACTGGAACTGGGCAGATATGTTGACGCGGCAGCCGCAGAAGTTCCCTGGTACCACACCCGTCCACATGTTCTTCGGGCTCGATGAGTCGCTTGCCATGATCGAGGCAGAAGGTCTCGATGCAGTATTTCGGCGGCATCGGCGTTTCGCCAATGCGACGAGAGCGGCAATCTCCCATTGGGGCGGCGGCGGACCGGCAAGTGGTGCAACCGTGTCGGAGGCTGGCATCAAGGGCAGCATCAAAGCGTTGGAGTTGGTCTGCACTGATCCAAAGCGCATGTCAGACTCCGTGTCGGCGGTCTTCACGCCGGACGGCCACGACGCCAATGCACTTCGGTCGGTCGCGCAAAGCCGGTTCAATTTGACGCTTGGCGGCGGGCTTGGCCCGCTCAATGGCCGGGTGTTCCGGATCGGTCATATGGGCGATCTCAACGAGCCGATGATGCTCGGAGCGCTTGCAACGCTGGAGCTGGCATTCAAGACTGCGAAGATTCCGCATAACTCGGGTGGTGTGGATGCGGCGATCAAGGCGCTGCTGGATGCCTGATTTTCTGGCATCTTGATTGTTGCAGGAGCTACTCCCATAGCTTCAGACAAGCGGCAGGTGTGTCAGACCATTTGGCTACTTAAATCCGCTGAAGATCTAGGTTAAGAAACGCCAAATCGTTTGCGCACTGCCTAGTGCGCGTTTTCGCGTTGGTGGCGCGTCGTGCCGTCGGTCGCCGGATCCATGAGGATTATATTCGATATGTCACGAGAAGCGCAGAACGACGCCTTCGCGCGGACCTCATTCCTGAATGGTGTCAACGCCGCATACGTCGAGGAAATGCAGGCGCTGTACGAGCGCAATCCTGGCGCCGTCAACGACGAGTGGCGGCTGTTTTTTCAGTCGTTGCAGGACGAGAAGGCGAACGGGGCCGGCAGTGCGCACAATCGCCCGTCTTGGGGCCGCCCTCTGAATGAGCTGAACAGCACTGGCAATCCCGATTTGATGTCCGCGCTTACTGGTGACTACGGGACCGCCGAACGCGTCATCCAAGCGAAAATTCAGTCGCGCGCCAGCAACACCGGGTTTGATCTTTCGATGGCGGCGTCGTTGCGCGCGACGCAAGATTCGATCCGGGCCCTGATGTTGATCCGCGCGTACCGCGTGATGGGCCATCTGGTTGCCGACCTCGATCCACTCGGACTGACCGAGCGCAAGGTGCACAAGGAGCTCAAGCCGGAGACGTACGGTTTCACTGACGCCGATCTCGATCGCCCAATCTTCATCGACAAGGTCTTGGGGCTGGAAACAGCGACCATCCGCCAGATTTTGAAGATCTTACGCCGTACCTATTGCCGCAAGATCGGCGTCGAATTCATGCACATCACCTCGCCGGTGCAGAAAGCCTGGATTCAGGAACGGATCGAGGGCGAAGGCAAGGAAATCAAGTTTACCGCCGAAGGCAAGAAGGCGATCCTGAACAAGCTGATCGAGGCCGAGAGCTTCGAGAAGTTTGCCGAAGTCAAATACACCGGGACGAAGCGCTTCGGTCTGGAAGGCGCCGAGACCATGATTCCGGCGCTCGAGCAGATCATCAAGCGCGGCGGGCAGCTTGGCATCAATCAGATCGTGCTTGGCATGGCGCACCGTGGCCGTCTCAATGTTCTCGGTAACGTCATGGCGAAGCCGCTTCGCGCGATTTTCAATGAGTTCAAGGGCGGCTCCTTCAAGCCCGATGATGTCGAAGGCTCCGGCGACGTTAAGTACCACCTTGGTGCTTCTTCGGATCGCAGCTTCGATGGCAACAACGTGCATCTGTCGCTCACGGCGAATCCCAGCCATTTGGAAATTGTCGATCCGGTCGTCCTGGGTAAGGTTCGCGCCAAGCAGGACCAGAACGGCGACACCGAACGCACGACCGTCTTGCCGCTGTTGATACACGGCGATGCCGCCTTTGCCGGTCAAGGCGTGGTCGCCGAATGCTTCGGCTTGTCGGGTCTCAAGGGGCACCGCACCGGCGGCTCGATCCACTTCATCATCAACAACCAGATCGGCTTCACCACCAATCCCCGGCTATCGCGCTCATCGCCTTATTGTTCCGACGTTGCACGCATGGTGGAAGCGCCGATCTTCCACGTCAATGGCGATGACCCGGAGGCGGTAACCCACGTCGCCAAGATCGCAATCGAGTTCCGGCAAAAATTCAAGAAGCCGGTCGTGATCGACATGATCTGCTATCGCCGCCACGGTCATAACGAGAGCGACGAGCCGTCGTTCACGCAGCCGCGCATGTACCAGAAAATCAGGGCGTTGCCGACGACGGTCACGCTCTACGGCCAGCGGTTGATCGACGAAGGCACGCTGACGGAAGCTGATGTCGAGGGCATGAAGGCTGCCTGCCGCGCCCGGCTAGATACTGAGATGGCCGCCGCCGAAGGCTACAAGCCCAATAAAGCTGATTGGCTTGATGGGCGTTGGTCGGGTCTCGGCACGGACGAGGATGAAGCGCGCCGTGGCAACACCGGCGTTGCGGTAGATATTCTCCGCGAAGTTGGGCGGCGCCTGACCACGATCCCGAACGATTTCAACGCGCACAAGACCGTGCAGCGGTTGCTCGAACGGCGTCGCGAGACGATCGAGCAGGGCGAGGGGATCGATTGGGCGATGGCTGAAAGCCTCGCTTTCGGCACTTTATTGCGCGAGCGCTCGGCTGTTCGTTTGTCGGGACAGGACGTTGAGCGCGGTACGTTTTCGCAACGCCACGCGGTATTGATCGATCAAGCAACGGAACGCCGCTACACGCCGCTCAAGTATGTGTCGCCGGATCAGGGACGTTTCGAAGTCGTCAATTCGATGTTGTCGGAGGAGGCGGTGCTCGGTTTCGAGTATGGCTATACGCTGGCCGAGCCCATGGCATTGACGCTTTGGGAGGCGCAGTTCGGCGATTTTGCCAACGGCGCGCAGGTGATCTTCGATCAGTTCCTCTGTTCGGGTGAGCGCAAATGGCTGCGCATGTCTGGCCTCGTCTGTTTGTTGCCACATGGCTACGAGGGCCAGGGGCCGGAGCATTCGTCGGCGAGGTTGGAGCGCTTTCTGCAGAATTCCGCCGAGGACAACTGGCAAGTCGCCAACTGCACCACGCCCGGGAACTACTTCCATATTTTGCGTCGCCAGATGCGCCGGAAGATCCGTAAGCCACTTATTCTGATGACACCGAAATCGCTGCTGCGTCATAAGCGGGTGGTATCAAGCCTCGCCGACATGGGGCCAGACTCTTCGTTTCATCGTGTCTTGTGGGACGACGCGGACGGGAAAAAAACGCCGGCCGCAGCCAGCGCCGTTAAGCTCAAGCCCGACGCCGAAATCCGTCGCGTCGTCATGTGCACCGGCAAGGTCTATTACGATCTTTATGAAGGACGCGAGGCCGCCGGTGTCGACGATGTCTACATCCTCCGCGTCGAGCAGCTATATCCGTTCCCGGCGCGCTCTTTGATGGCCGAACTCGGCCGCTTCTCCAACGCGGAAGTCGTGTGGTGCCAGGAAGAGCCGCGCAACATGGGTGCCTGGTCGTACATCGAGCCCAACGTCGAATGGACGCTCGGGCAGATCAATGCGAAGGCCAAGCGGGCGCGATACGTCGGCCGGGCTGCAGCAGCCTCGACCGCGACGGGTCAGCTTTCGCGGCATGTCGCCGAGCAAAAAACCCTTGTAACGGACAGTCTTTCGGCCTGAGCGACTGTTCGATCGTCCATTTCCACCTTCGACCGTCCAGCGGGCGGTCTAATTTTTGAGGACCTGACTATGGCGGTAGAAATCCGGGTGCCGGCACTCGGCGAAAGCGTGACCGAGGCGACGGTCGGCAAGTGGTTCAAGAATGTCGGTGACGCGATCAAGCTCGACGAGCCCTTGTGCGAGCTCGAGACCGATAAGGTGACGGTCGAGGTTCCCGCCTCTGTTGCCGGTGTTTTGGCCTCGATTGCCGTTCCGCAGGGAACGGCGATTGCCGTTGGCGGCGTTCTCGGCACAATCAAGGAGGGTGCGACGGCTGCCGCTGCTGCACCAGCAAAGCCTGCACCTGCGACAGCACCGCCCGCCCCCACAGCCAAACCAAGTGCGCCGCCCGCCCCAACTCAGATGCCGCCAGCCCCTTCCGCACGCAAGCTCCTGGAGGAGAAGGGTATCAATGCGGCGGACGTCGCAGGCTCCGGGAAGCGCGGTCAGGTACTGAAGGAGGATGCCGTGGCCGCTTCCGCCAGTGCGCCGAGTCAGCCTGCTCAAGCACAATCGCAGGCAGCCGTGCCATACACCGCCATGGCGCCTTCGCCAGTGCCTGCTTCGCAAATCCGTCACGCCGCGCCGGCCAATGACGCTGCTCGTGAAGAGCGCGTGAAGATGTCCCGTTTGCGCCAAACGATCGCGCGGCGCCTGAAAGATGCGCAAAACACCGCCGCCATGCTGACGACGTTCAACGACGTCGACATGAGCGCGGTGATGGCGATGCGTACGCAGTACAAGGATTTGTTCGAGAAGCGCTACGGCATCAAGCTTGGCTTCATGGGCTTCTTCGTCAAGGCGTGCTTGCAGGCGCTAAAGGAAATTCCGGCAGTGAACGCCGAGATGGACGGCACCGACATCATCTACAAAAATTACTATCACATCGGCGTCGCCGTCGGCACTGATAAGGGTTTGGTGGTGCCGGTGGTTCGCGAAGCCGACCGGCTCAGCCTCGCCGAAATCGAGGGCACGATCGCGAACTATGGCAAGCGGGCGCGCGACGGCAAACTCGGCATCGAAGACATGCAGGGTGGCACGTTCACGATCTCGAACGGCGGCGTCTACGGGTCGATGATGTCGACGCCCATTCTAAACGCGCCGCAGTCGGGCATTCTCGGCATGCACAAGATCGAAGAGCGCGCTGTCGTGCGTAACGGCCAGATCGTCGCGCGTCCGATGATGTATCTGGCGCTGAGCTACGACCACCGCATCGTCGACGGCAAGGAAGCCGTCACGTTCCTGGTGCGCGTCAAGGAATGCTTGGAGGACCCGCAACGGTTCGTGCTGGAGCTTTGATGGGCGCGGAGGTTTAAAGTGCCGACGGTTGCAATGGTTGCTGGCGTAAAGATTGTGTTTTACGCCAACGAGCATCCACCCCCGCACTTTCATGCGAAGTTCGCTGAGCATCAAGCTGTGTTTGATATCGAAAAACTTGAGTTGATCCGCGGATCGCTTCCTGCAGCTAAACGCAAGAAAGTGTTAGATTGGGCGGCATCGAGAAAGGCAGAGTTGCTCGCGGCGTTCGTCTCCGGGATGGCTATGAAACCAATAGGCCCGATCAAATGACCAAGAAACTACCGCGAATCGAAAGTGCTGAACCGATCTTGCACGGCGTCCTGAAATTATCGTTTATCGACGGTTATCAGGGGATCCTCGATCTGCGTCCGCTGATAGCCAAAGGCGGTATTTTTACCTGGCTCCAGAAGCCTGGCAACTTCGATGCACTGAAACTCGACGAGTACGGACATTCGATCAGTTGGACCGATGCAAAAGGATACGAGATCGATCTGAGCGCTGACAGCTTGCGACGCGACTGTGAGCGCCAAGCGGAAATCCATAAGTTGATGGTCGTCTGAAGCGACACCTCAAACGGCACTGAAAGCGATTCAAAGAATGACCTACGACCTCATCATCATCGGCGCCGGACCAGGCGGTTATGTCGGCGCGATACGTGCCGCGCAGCTGGGGCTGAAAACGGCAATTGTCGAAAAGGGCAACACGCTGGGCGGCACCTGCGCCAACGTCGGCTGCATTCCATCGAAGGCGCTCCTCCATGCAACCGAGCTGTTCCATGAGGCTGGTCACGGCTTTGCGGCATTCGGCATCGAGATCCCGGCACCCAAGCTGAATCTGACGGCGATGATGAAGCACAAATCCGACACGGTCGCCTCGAACGTCGGCGGTGTCGCCATGCTGATGAAGAAGAACAAGATCGACACGCACTACGGCACCGGTCTCATCACGGCACCCGGCAAGGTTCGGGTGACGGCAGCCGACGGAACGACGTCCGGCCATGAAGCCAAGTCGATCGTTATCGCCACTGGTTCGGACGTTGCTGCCTTGCGGGGCGGTGATGGCAAACCAATTGCTTTCGACGAGAAGATCATCGTGTCATCCACTGGCGCACTCGACCTGGAGAAGGTGCCCGGACACCTTGTGGTGGTCGGTGCGGGCGTCATCGGCCTCGAGCTCGGCTCGGTTTGGAAGCGGCTCGGCTCTAAGGTCACCGTGATCGAGTTCACCGGCAAGTGCCTCGGCGGCATGGACAATGAGCTCGGTAAACAGTTTCAGCGCTTGATGGAAAAGCAGGGCATGGCCTTTCACATGTCATCCAAAGTGACGCAAGTCGAGAAAGCCGGTGCTGGCGCCAAGGTCACGTTCGAGCCGGTCGCGGGCGGCAGCCCCACGGTCGTCGATTGCGACGTCGTTCTCATCGCGACCGGCCGCACGCCATACACCACCGGGCTGGGCCTCGAGGCGGCCGGCGTCGCCATGGAGCGTGGCCGGGTCATCATCGATGATCACTTCGCAACCAACATTCCCGGCATCTACGCCATCGGCGACGTTGTGCGCGGTCCGATGCTCGCGCACAAGGCGGAGGAAGAGGGCGTTGCGCTCGCGGAGATCCTCGCGGGGCAGGCCGGTCACGTAAACTACAACGTCATTCCGAGCGTGGTTTACACCTTCCCGGAAGTCGCTTCGATCGGTCAAACTGAAGAAGAGCTCAAGGCGGCTGGCATCGCCTACAAAGCTGGCAAGTTTCCGTTCATGGCCAATGGCCGTGCGCGCGCCAACCGGACCACCGATGGCTTCGTCAAGGTTCTGGCCGATGCCACTACCGATCGCGTGCTGGGGGTGCACATCATCGGAGCCGGTGCGGGCGATCTTATTCACGAAGCTGCAGTGTTGATGGAATTCGGCGGTTCGGCCGAAGACCTCGCTCGCACGTGCCATGCGCATCCCACGATGAGCGAAGCTGTGAAGGAAGCAGCCCTCGCCACAGAAAAGCGCGCTATTCATATGTAAGACTATCGGCAGCCGGTGGATACAGCCGGTCTGACATACAGTGGGGGGAACATATGCTGCGTAAATCGGTACTATCAGTTGTTGCCTTGGCGGGGATTGCAGTAGCGGGCTGTGACTACATCCCGGCGTCCTGGATCAAGAAGGCATCCAGCTTCACAGTTGGGACCATTTCGGCAAACTCGTTCAGCGGCGCGATCCAAGCCGAGTTCGTGCTTCCAGCCAAGCCCGACGATAATTTCCGCGACATGAAGCTGCTGAACGCCATCACGTATGTCGATCCGCGCGGCGTGAAGTGGGAAGTGCCAGCGGGCTACGTCACCAATGGTGCGTCCGTGCCGTGGGGGCTTTGGAATATTGTCGGCGGACCCTATGATGGTCCGTACAGAGATGCGGCGGTCGTGCACGACTACTATACTGAATTCAAGTTGCGCTCATGGGAAGATACCCACCGCATGTACTACGAAGCATCGATCGCTCGCGGCATAAGCGAAACCCGGGCTGGCGTGATGTACGCTGGTTTGCTGGTCGGTGCCGATCGTTGGAATGCGCCAGCTGCTGCCGGCGCCGTCGTTCCGAAGAAGGCGCAGATGATGCCAGGATCGTTCGAGGTTGCGCAGGTGCCGCCGCCCGCAACCGACAAGCCCGTTGCTCCCGGCGCGACGCCAAGTGCAAAGCAGCAGGAACTCTTCAATGAGCTGAAAGTCTGGATCGAGCGCGATAAGCCAACTCCGGATCAGATCGCCAAACGCGTCGAAGAGATGCGGAAGGCGCGCGGCATGCCCGCCAAGCCGCAAAAGGGCTGATAAGTCAGGCGGGGGGCATCGATCAGATGCCCCATTGGGTGCGGGCGAAACCTGGGTAGGTTTCGGCAACCTCTCGCGCCACCCGGGTTCGCAATACCGACAATGCCTCCGTTGCCAGTGGAGGCGTTTCCGGAACAGCATCAGGCGTTTCGTAGTCGAAACCGGTTGCCGCTTCGACGCCGGCCGCGCTGATCCCAGGATGCGTGCTCACCAGCCGGAAACCACCGCGCGGTTTATCGAACGAGAATACGCAGAGGCCGGTCACAAGCGCATGTGGTCCGCCGGGGCGATATTCGCCCTCCGGCGAGCTGCCGGCCGCACTGATAAAATCCACCCTTGGCACCAAAGTGCGCGGCGAGTGTTCCGCGCGAAAGAGAATGACACGCGGGATCAGGTGATAGAGATAGGCCGATCCGAACGATCCGGGAAAACGGACCTTTGGCTTGAGCGGGTCGCCCAGTCCCACGAGATTGATGTTGCCATGGCCGTCGATCTGGCCGCCCGACAAGAAAAATGCGTCGATGCGGCCCTGCGCGGCACAGTCGAAAAGCTCGCGGCCGCCGTCGGTAAACGGGTTGTGCTCTTCACTGCCGAGCAGTGACACGCGCATGCGTCCGCCGGATAAGGCGCGCGCCAGAAGTGCGGCGGAACCCGGGATCGGTGACGATGAGCCAACGGCGACATGGCCCAGGCCTTCGAGCATGCGAGCAATGGCGCCTATCATGATCTCGGGCGTCGACGGAGCCTTGGCGTTCATGCGGGTGCGGTCTCAAGAATGTTCGCGGCGAGCCAGGTTTGAAAACCGCTCGCGGTCTGCGCCGCGCGGACGTAGCGTGCAATCGTATCGTCGTCGGCCGGGTAAGCGCCGGCAAGACCGATCGGATCAGCGCCGCGCGGCGCATGTGCAATGCCGCTGATATAGAGCGCTGGAATTGTCCCGGCTGCCTTGGCCTCGTCAGTCAGGAAGTCACCGTCGACGATCTCCTCGACGGTGACATATGTTTCACGTGAGGCGTGTGCCATCAGCATCAACTCGCGCCTGACGCCGATCCAAACGTTGCCTTTGCGGTCTGCAAAGCGTGCATGAAACAGCGCCACGTCGGGGCGGATCGCTGGAATGATGACGATCCGGTCGCCAGCGGGTGCCAGCGGATTGTCGATCACCTTCCAATCGGGCCGAAGCTTGAGCAGGTCCGATCCGAGGATGCCACGCAAGGGCATAAAAGGAATGCCCTTTTCAGACGCTTGCAGGCCAGCATGAATGGCCGGGCACGTCGCATCGCGCATCTGGATTTCGCCGGCCTTGATAGCGGCCGCGAATCTCGGTGGTAGTCCGTGCTCGCCCAAGGTCAGCGCGGCTGCCTCCATGATCGAAACGCAGCCGGCCCCGATCAGCCAGTCGGCCTGCAGGCCAGCGGCCGGCACGCCGACAAGATGCAGTTTGCGCGCCCGGCGCCGGATCAGCGCTGCCACCGCCGCCATCGCACATCCGGAATAGTCCGGTGGAATAGCGACCGTTGCGCCGTCTGGGATACGGGCGGCAAGTGCATCAAGTGTGAGCGGCGCGGTGTTCGGCATCATGGGCGTCTTCCTTATCGAGGCCCGGCCATTACAGACCCGTTCGGATGTCATGTGAAGGGGGGATTGGTCGATCGCCAATCGCTCCCTGCACTCTTCGATGCCAATTCCCCGTTCGCCTACGACGACCTGTCGTAGTTTGGCCGCTCCGCAATATCGGGACCTGAGATAGAAGCTACCGGGATGCAGTTCTCAACTGACTAGTTTAAGGCCCACGATCGAGCCGATGAGCGCCGAGAGAAAGAGCAAACGCAAAGCCGTCGCAGGCTCGCCGAAGTAGAAGATGCCGGCGATCGCCGTGCCGGCGGCGCCGATGCCGGTCCAAACCGCGTAGGATGTGCCGAGCGGGATGGTTTCAGATGCCTTCATCAGCAAATAGAGACTGATCGTCGCGAACACGGCGAAAGCCAGCAGCGGCAGCGGGCGCGTCAGTCCCTCGACGTAACGCAGCGACGTCGTAAAGGCGATTTCGAACAAACCGGCCAGCAGCAGCAATATCCAAGCCATTACATCTCCCGTTCGTGAAATCACCGCGTGCTGTCGAGACTTTCGACGATGAGGTTGCGGTTGGTGTAGACGCAAATGTCGGCGGCAATCCCCATCGCCTTGCGAGCGATTATTTCAGCACTTTGATCCGTGTCGAGAAGCGCCCGCGCCGCTGCCAGCGCAAACATGCCGCCGGAGCCGATGCCCATCACGTCGTGCTCGGGCTCGAGTACATCGCCGGTTCCGGTGAGCACCAGAGTCGTGCCGGCATCGGCGACAATCATCATCGCTTCCAGCCGCCGCAAATAACGGTCGGTCCGCCAATCTTTCGCGAGTTCGACGGCTGCCCGCGTCAATTGGCCGGGATATTGTTCGAGCTTCGCCTCCAGCCGTTGAAAGAGGGTAAACGCGTCGGCAGTTGCGCCAGCGAAACCGCCGATAACGTCGCCTCGGCCGATCGATCGCACCTTTTTTGCGTTGGATTTCAGAACAGTTTGGCCGAGGCTTACCTGACCGTCACCGGCAACGACGACTTTCCCGCCCTTGCGTACCGTCAGGATCGTCGTGCCGTGCCACGTCGTGCTGTCGCTGGCGCTTGGTCCACTCATCTGCAACCTCATTCGCTTGTTGAGCTTTTCTCAACGCTCCCAAGGTGATAGATGCGCATCAAGTTCGACGCAAGGAACACACCCGTGACCCGCACAGCGACCATCGCGCGCACCACCAAAGAGACCGAGATCAAGGCCTATGTGGCGCTGGATGGCACCGGCGCCTATGAAATTTCGACCGGCGTCGGTTTTCTCGATCATATGTTGGAGCAATTGGCCCGGCATTCGATGATCGACATCAAGCTCGAAGCCAAGGGCGACTTGCACATCGATTTTCATCATACGACGGAAGACTGCGGCATCGTGCTTGGTCAGGCGATCGCCAAGGCGATGGGCGACAAGGCGGGCATCACGCGATATGCGGACGTACACCTGCCGATGGACGAAACGCTGACGCGCGTCGCGATCGACGTCTCCGGCCGGCCGTTCCTAGTATGGGACGTAGTTTTCTCGACAGCCAAGCTCGGCGACATGGATACGGAGCTGTTTCGCGAGTTTTTCCAGGCTTTTGCGCAGAACGCTGGCATCACGCTGCACGTTGCCTGCCTGCACGGCGCCAACAATCACCACATTGCCGAAACCTGCTATAAGGGCCTTGCGCGCGCGCTTCGGGCTGCCCTCACGCTCGATCCGCGCCAGGCGGGTCGCGTACCGTCGACCAAAGGCAGTCTGAGCGTGTGAGCGTTGAACTTAGACAACCTAGTACGGACTTGAACGCCGATGATCGTATTCACAGTACACGAACCGCCGAACCCGCCGGCCGATCGGATCGACCGGGCGGAGAAGTTGGAGTTTGTTCGTGACGGCTTCACCTGGCTTGCGGGTGTTTTACCGCCGGTGTGGATGGCGTTGAACCGGTTATGGATCGCGTTGTTGGTCTACCTGCTCGCGCTCTTCGCCCTTACACTTCTGTTAAGGGCTTTTGGCGTTGACCAATCGATGATCGGCTTGATTACGTTGGCCGCCAACATCGTGATCGGCTTCGAGGCGGACAGTATCAAGCGATGGACGTTGGAACGTCGCGGCTGGGGCGAGCTTGGCACGGTTACCGGCCGCAATCGCGCCGAATGCGAGCGCCGGTTTTTCGACAGTTGGCTGGTGCAACAGCCAATGCTGCGGTCGTCGCCGCGTGGTAGCTTCCTCGCGAGTGCTTCGAAGGACGAACGGCTGGTCAACCGTAACGCTGCCGATGATTATGTTGATCCCGCACCAGCCGTGAGCCCGGCTTCCCGCTCGATCATGCGCCGTCTTCTGGGCCGGTGAGCGGCCATTACTAGGCGGAATGCACACGTGGCACAGCGCATCGCCATCATAGATTACGGTTCTGGTAATCTGCACTCGGCCTCGAAGGCGTTCGAGCGGGCGGCTCGTGAGACCGCCGTTGCATCAGAGATCGCCGTAACGTCGGATCCTGAATACGTTTTGAATGCCGATCGCATCGTTTTGCCCGGCGTCGGCGCCTACGCGGACTGCGCGCGCGGCCTCAACGAAGTTGCTGGCATGCGTGAGGCATTGGAGCATGCCGTGCGCAAACGCGGCCGGCCGTTTCTTGGCATCTGCGTTGGGATGCAGTTGATGGCAACGCGCGGATTGGAATTCGGTGAGACGCCAGGTTTGGGCTGGATCGCCGGCGACGTGCGCGCGATCAAGCCGGGCGACCCCGCGTTGAAAGTGCCGCATATGGGCTGGATCACGATCGACTTGCCCGGCGCGCGCGAGCCACATGCCCTATTGGCCGGCATCGCCACCGGCCCGTCGGGTTTGCACGCCTACTTTGTGCATTCGTTCCACCTGGCCGCCACTGACCCTGCCACTGTGGCAGCGATAGCCGACTACGGTGGACCGGTGACGGCAATGGTCGCACGAGACAACATCGCCGGCACTCAGTTTCATCCCGAGAAAAGTCAGGCGCTCGGCCTGAGGCTGATTGCGAACTTCCTCACCTGGAAGCCGTGAGCTTGCCACAACCGCGCTCTTGGTCAGCTCGCTTGCGCAAGCGGCAGCTCGGCTTGGGCAGAAACCATGCCCGGTAGCGGGAACGCGATGACGTTGGTGGTCGTGTCGATATCGAACGGTGTCCGGCGCTGACGGAACCAACGCAGGCTCGTGTTGGTGAACTGAGCGTCGTCACTTACCGCCTGCACAAGCAAGCCGTCGTCAGTGTCGAGCAAGCCAGCCAAACGGCTCTCGATATCCGGCTCGGCAACGTCCGCGCGCACATACCATGTCTGTTCCAATGGGCGGGCCCAAGACTGACCAAGACTCATGATCGCGGTGGCCAGAACGTGCTTGTTCCGGTTCGGACGGGCAAGGTCATAGGAGATAAGGAACGTGCGCATTGGGGGGGCTCTTTCGGGCAAGATTGGGGCTAATCGATAAGCAAAACTCAACTCCGGTACTGTCGGCCCCAACAGGGGCAATTCGGGGGCGGAGGGGACCCTGAGCCGAGAGGGCATCGGCTCAGGGTCTTGGGGTACGCAAACTCTCTCTAGAGGGGCACTTTGGTATCTCGTTTCCTCCAGGGCAGGAGAAGAACGTTAAAAGAACATGACACGAATCAAAGGGAGTGTAAAGACGCTAGTTCGATATTTGTTCCCTTTTCATACTTCCTCGGCTCAATCGAAGAAAGCCAACTGGTCTGGGTGCGTCTCGCGCGTCAGGCGCTGATGACGACCAAAGTCGATGCGGTCGACGATGCTTGGATAACGTTCGGCAAACAGGGCTCGGGCCTTGGCCTGCGCGGCGGGAAAACGCCTGCCCTCCCAGATCTCGTAGAGCCGTCGAGGGTCGCAGCCATAGCGCACGCAAAGGTCGCGTTGGCGAATGCGCAGCCACCGCGCAATCCAAATATCGATTGCATCGGACTCGTTCAGCAGGCGCGGTAGACTGTTGGCAGGTGTCGCGGCAGCTGGTGTTGATTGGTCTAAGGGTAACATGGGGTACTCGGGCAAACTTGACTGGATAGGGCCGCCCTGATTGAAGCCATAAAACAGTAGCAACACAATGGCAGCCGCGCGCGGCTGGATTTAACTCCCAATGATCCTGTTTCCGGCGATTGATCTCAAAGACGGCAGCTGCGTGCGTCTACGGCACGGCGAAATGGCCTCCGCGACTGTTTTCAATGACGATCCCGGCGCACAGGCCGCGGTCTTCGAGGGGCAAGGCTTCGCCTGGGTACATATCGTCGACCTCAACGGGGCGTTTGCTGGACGCCCCGTCAACGGCGCGGCAGTGGACTCGATATTGGAAGCGGTGAGCATTCCCGTGCAGCTTGGAGGTGGCATTCGCGATCTGGCGACGATCGAGCTTTGGCTGACAAAGGGCGTGCGCCGCGTGATTCTGGGCACGGCCGCCGTGCGTAATCCAGCACTCGTGCGCGAAGCCTGCCGTAAATTTCCCGGTCAGGTTGCCGTCGGCATCGACGCTCGCGATGGCCGGGTGGCGGTGGCCGGATGGGCCGAAACGTCGGACATCACCGCAATCGAGCTGGCAGGGCGGTTCGAGGACGCCGGCGTTGCAGCGATCATTTATACGGACATTGGCCGCGACGGGGCGCTTGGCGGGCTCAATCTCGATGGCACGGTGGCGGTTGCCAAGGCGACCTCGATCCCGGTGATCGCATCGGGTGGACTTGCCTCGCTCGCCGACATCGAGGCCCTCCTGCGGCCGGAGCATGCGATGCTGGAGGGCGCCATTACCGGCCGGGCTCTGTATGATGGCCGGATCGACCCCGGGAAAGCGCTTTCTCTTATTGCCGCATCCGACTCCGCTACGCGGAGCCGGCCGGATGCGGCGGGAGATCAACCTTGTTGAAAACCCGCATCATCCCCTGCCTCGATGTCAAGGACGGGCGCGTCGTCAAAGGCGTGAACTTCATTGGCCTGCGCGACGCCGGTGATCCCGTCGGGATTGCCGCGGCTTACGATGCCGCCGGTGCCGATGAACTATGCTTCCTCGATATTACCGCAACGCACGAAAACCGCGGCATCATCTTCGACATCGTGGCCCGTACGGCGGAACGCTGCTTCATGCCGCTGACCGTCGGCGGCGGGGTGCGCACGACGGACGACATTCGCGCGTTGCTGCAGGCGGGTGCCGACAAGGTATCTATCAACTCGGCGGCCGTGAAGGATCGTGATTTCGTTCGCGCCGCATCGCAGAAGTTCGGCGCCCAGTGTGTCGTCGTCGCTATCGACGCGAAGCGCGTGCCGGGGGCGGGCGAACCTGCCCAGTGGGAAATCTTCACCCACGGCGGCCGCAACGCGACCGGCATCGATGCCATCCAATTTGCGCGTGACGTAGTGGCGAGGGGCGCGGGAGAACTGCTGCTCACGTCGATGGATCGCGACGGCACCAAGGCGGGGTTCGATCTCGAGCTGACCCGGGCAGTCTCGGATGCGGTGACTGTGCCAGTGATCGCCTCGGGTGGCGCCGGCACGCTCGAGCACCTGGTCGATGGCATCAAGATTGGCCACGCCAGCGCCGTGCTCGCCGCATCGATCTTCCACTTCGGCACATTCACCGTTGGCGAAGCAAAGCGCCATATGGCCGCCGCCGGAATACCGATGCGGATGGACGGGTGAGGCCGCACGAACGCGTCATCACCCACCCGCGCCGCTCTACTTCACTTCAGCATCTCCGGCACGATCAGCCGCGGCAGGAACAGGCAGATGCTGGGCCAGATGATCAATGCGATTAGCACCAAGAGCATCGGGATCAGCATGATCATCGTGTCCTTGAGCGCGTAGCGTATTCGCACGCCAGCCACTGCACACGAGATCATCAGGCACATGCCGTAAGGCGGGGTAACCAATCCAAACGCCAGCGAGACGATCGAGACGATGGCGAAATGAACGGGATGTAGATTGACGCTCGCGGCCAGCGGCTGCAGTACCGTGCCGACGATCACGATGGCCGGGATCGCGTCGAGGAAGCAGCCGACGACAAGGAAACAAGCGGCGATGAAGAAGCCCGCCGCGATCGGTCCCATTCCCCAGGTCGAGACGTTGGCGAGCAACGTCTCGGGAATCTTGTAGTAGGCCAGCATCCAGCCAAATGCGCTGGCGGTGCCGATGCAAAACAACGCGATACCGGCAAGCTTGCCGGTATCGAGCAGCGCACGGTACAATTCCTTCGGCCCGATTTCTTTATAGTAGAATGCCGACAACGCGATCGAATACAGCACTGCGACCGCGGCCGACTCCGTCGCCGTGAACCAGCCGAGCAGGATCCCGCCAACGATGAGAAACGGCGTTACCATTGCGGGGATCGCGTGCCATGCGGCGCAGCGCATATCCACCCAACTCGACTTGGCATAGGTCGGATAGCCGCGCTTTACCGAGTACATATGCACGGTCACCATCTGGGCGCCGGCGATCAGCAAGCCCGGTACGATGCCAGCCAGATACATCGCCGCGATCGATGTGGAAATCAGCCCACCCCACACGATCATCAAGATCGATGGCGGAATGATCACCGCCAGCACCGCCGACACCGCCGTGATCGCAATCGAGAATGAGAGGTCGTAGCCTTCCTTCACTTGGGCATCGATAAAGATTTTAGACTGGCTCGCCGCATCCGCCGTCGACGATCCCGAGATGCCGGCGAAGAACACCGACAGCACGACGTTGATCTGGGCGAGCGACCCCGGCCAGTGGCCCACCAGTGTTTGCGACAGCTTGACCAGCCGGTCGGTAATGCCGCCGATGCTCATGAGGTTGGCAGTCAGGAGAAAGAACGGCACCGCCAGCAAGATGAACGAATTGTAGGCGTTGAACGTCTCCTGGGCGAGCGTCATCATCGACAATCGGGGCTCGATGATCAGCATCGGCAGACATGCAAGTCCGAGCGCGAAGGCGACGGGGATGCGCAGAAGCAGCAGTCCAAAAAAACTACCGAAAAGTATCAAAGCGGCTTGGCCGGCCGAGAACACTGGACCGGTCATGCGCCTTTTGCCTCGTTGTCTTTCGAACGGAATATAACGCCGAGTTCGTCGAAGATCTGCTCGCCTGCAAAGATGATCCAGCTTACGCCGGCGATCGGCCAAGCCACATGGATCCACCACAGCGGTAGGTCGCCCAGTTCCGAAGTGCGGTTCCAGGCAAATTGAGTGAATTCGATGCCGGCCCAGACGAATACCAGTGACATCGCCAGTATGCCGAACCGCGACATTATCCTGACCATGGCCTCGCTTCGTCGGGACAGAACTGGCCACAGATCTACGTCGAAGTGCGTCGACTCGCGCACGCCAACCATGGCGCCGATCATGATCGTCCAGACGAACATGAAGCGCGCCATCTCCTCGGTCCAGATGTAGTTCGGCAGCAGATCGGTGTAGCGCGAGATGATCTGCAGCGTTACGGGGATGACCAAAATGCCGACGCACGACGCCAGCAGGATTTCAAGGAGCCAAGCGTAATAGTAGGTGATCTTCTTCCACAGGCCCTTTGGCACCGGGTCATGGTGCACTGTGGGCGGTGGCGCGGCCTTGAGCGCTTCAAGCAGCGGGTCGGTCGGTTCGGTCATGCGGTGGTCCTGGGAGAAGTTGATCGGGCGAGACGGCGGGGACTGCCGCAACGAAGCGGTGTCCGGTGGGACAACCGCGCCGCTGCTGACCTTCTGCCGCGTGCTTCAAACCGCGATGATCTTGGCGTTGATGTCCTCGGCGCCGATCTCCTTGGCGTAGGCGGCCATCACCGGCTCGACCAGCTTGGCCATCTGCGGCCGCTCTTCGAATACGATCTGCTTCAAGCGGCCGGCCTTTTCGAGCGTTTCGAGCTTGGCGCTGTCCTCGCCCGATTCAAGCTGACGGCCGAAGTCGCCGGCTTCCGCGCCTGCCCTCACGATCGCGTCCTGCAGATCCTTCGGCAGCGTCTTCAACGTCTTGACCGAGACACAGATTGGCCGCAACGAGACGGCGTGCTTGGTCAACACGAGGTTCGGCGCCACTTCGTAGAACTTCATTGCTTCGACGCCGGCCGCCTCGTTCTCGCCAGCCGATATCACACTGTTCTGGATGGCATTGTAGACTTCGTTGTAGGCGATCACGGTCGGGCTCATGCCGATCGCCGAGAACGTTCGCGACCAGATGGGTGCGCCCTGCACGCGGACTTTGAGGCCCTTCATTTCCGCCAGGTTCTTGAACGGCTTGTTCGAGAAGATGTTGCGCGTGCCGCCACCGGCCGAACCGATCAGCATCACTTCCGCCTTGGTCGCGATCTCGTCGGCGATCGGCTTGAGCAAGCCGGCTTTGACGACTTTGTCCAAGTGAGCGACATCGCGGAACACGAAAGGCGCGTCGATGAACGGAGCGGCCTTCGAGAAGGTCGACATGTGCGCCGGCGAGACGATACCGTAGTCAACGGCCTTACCCTGCGACATGTACTCGAAGTACTGTTTTTCAAGGCCAAGCGCCGAGTTCTTGTGCAGTGTGAAATTGATCGGCTTGCCGTAGTACTTTTTGACCAGTTCCTCAAATCGCACGAGCGCCTTGGTGAAGGCGTGGTCGTCGCCGAATTGCACCGCGCCGTTCAATGTCACAGGGGTCTGTGCCCGGGCGACGAATGGCATGCCGAGCGCGGCAGCCGCCGTGGTGCTACCGAGACCGGCCAGTACCGTTCTACGCTTCATGATGTTTCCTCCTCGAAGACTTTTCCTAGCGGGGGATCTTAGTCGTCCCGGCCTTCTGGCCGCCGCAAGATTTGACCGTAAGCAAAATCGTCGCGCGTTGGAAGCGAATATGCGCAGGAGGTGGAGAAGGGGGTAGCAAGTATCCCATCGTGTCATGTGTGGACGGCACCCGTGGGTCGTGCCGTCATCCCGGCCAAGGGAGGCGCTTTTACGCCGACGGCGAGCCGGGACCCAGCAATAGTGTGCCGAAGGCTCGATAATGTTCTTGGGCCTCCGGCGCATTTCTGCTGGGTCCCGGATAACCGACGCTGCGCTTACGGCTTCCGGGATGACGGCATGGGTGGGGGGACAGCAGAACTCAACACAAGCTTCAAGTCATCCTTGGTGTTCCAGAACAGGAAGTCCGGTCCGAGCGTGCGGATATCCGGTGCGCCCATCTGCGTCATGACGCAACCGACCTCCTTGCTGATCATATCGACGGCGTGACGGGCGCCAGCCTCCGCACCGGCTGTTACACCGTACAACGTCCAGCGGCCGACGAACGCGAACTTGGCGCCCATGCACAGTGCCGTCACGATGTCCGAGCCGCGCCGGATCCCGCTATCGAGCATGAGTGTCATCTTATCGCTGACCGCATCGCGGATCGCCGGCAGGACCTCGATCGGGGCCGGAGCGCGATCGAGTTGACGGCCGCCATGGTTCGACACCATAATGCCATCGACACCGAGCGCCTCGGCACGCTTGGCGTCAGCTGGATGCATGATGCCCTTGATGATGAGCGCACGTGGCCAAAGCTTGCGGATGCGGACGATATCGTCCCAGCTCGTCGCATCGCGGGCCTGGGCGGAGAAGAAATCCGCGACCTGATCTGGCGAGGAGCGGGCAGGCGCATAGGGCGCCCAGTTCGGAACGATCTGCTGATGGCGGGTTTGGCTATAGTATTCGAGCATCCAGCCCGGATGCCTAAGGGCCTCGACCTTAGCCGACAGCGTCGGTTTGATCGGCCGGGAAAAGCCATTGCGCATGTTACGTTCGCGCTTGGCCATGCCAGGCACGTCGACGGTAATGACGAGCGCCGCGCATCCAGCCTTATCGGCACGGCGGACCATGTCATCGGCAATACCACGGTCCTTGGCTTGGTACACCTGATACCAACCGTGGTCGGGCGCCACCTTAGCCATATCCTCGATGCTAGCGGTTGCAGCCCCCGACATGATGAAAGGTATGTTGGCATCTCGCGCTGCCCGCGCCAGCATCATGTCGGCGCCGTACCGGAACAATCCTGCTGCTCCTGTTGGTGCGATACCGAAGGGTTGTGAGTATTTTCGGCCGAACAATGTTGTCGACGTGTCGATGCTGTTGACGTCCACCATGTACTTGGGAACAAGCCGCACGTCGCTGAAAGCGCTATGGTTTCTGGCAATTCCGTCCTCGCCATCAACGCCGCCTTCGATGAAGTCATGCATGATCCGCGGCAGCCGCCGCCGCGCCAAGCGTTCGAGATCGTCATAGTTGATGGCTGTTCGTATGCTCAAAGCGTGTTCTCCCCCGCTACGTTAACACAAAGTGCCTCCGGCGGGCGGCGTTGGCAAGCGGCGAACCGCAGACCTGCCGTGCCGCCAGCCGCGATGATAATCAGCACACATTCGACCACACACTTTCGCCCTTCCAATATGCTGTAAACCTGCTATTGTTCGCGCGTGCGGTTGCCGGTGGCTGTGAGGTCTGCCGGCAAATAAAGCCCTTCGGTGCCCTACCGACACGGCCAGACCCGCGTCAGCGCATCCCCTGCGCCCCCTTCATAGACAATTGCCGGCTTGGCCCACACCTCAATCCCACCTGACCTGCCAGAGCCCGCGCGGAGCCCTCCAATGGCTGAAATGAAATTACAGGACTTAAAAGCAAAAACTCCGACCGAGATGATGGCGTTTGCCGATGAGCATGCCGTCGAGAACGCGAGCACACTGCGCAAACAGGAATTGATGTTTGCCGTGCTGAAGCAGCTCGCGTCCAAAGACATCGAAATCACCGGCATCGGCGTCGTCGAAGTACTGCAGGACGGCTTCGGCTTCCTGCGCTCGCCCGACGCAAACTATTTGCCCGGCCCAGACGACATCTACATCTCCCCGACGCAAATCCGGAAGTTCGCACTGCGCACCGGTGACACCGTCGAGGGTCAGATCCGCAGCCCGAAGGATGGCGAACGCTATTTCGCGTTGCTCAAAGTCAATCAGATCAACTTCGAAGATCCCGAGAACACGCGTCACAAGGTCAACTTCGATAACTTGACGCCGCTTTATCCAACGCAATGGCTGAAGATGGAAATCGAGGATCCGACAATCAAGGATTTGTCGGCGCGCGTGATCGATATCGTAGCGCCAATGGGCAAGGGCCAACGCGCCCTGATCGTCGCTCAACCGCGCACCGGTAAAACCGTACTGCTGCAGAATATCGCGCACGCGATCTCGACCAACCATCCCGAGTGCTATCTGATGGTGCTGCTGATTGACGAGCGGCCGGAAGAAGTCACCGACATGCAGCGTACCGTGAAAGGCGAGGTCATCGCCTCGACCTTCGACGAACCGCCGAGCCGGCACGTCCAGGTTTCTGAAATGGTGATCGAGAAGGCCAAGCGGCTCGTCGAGCACAAGCGCGACGTGGTGATCCTGCTCGATTCCATCACGCGCCTTGGCCGCGCCTATAACACCGTCGTGCCATCGTCCGGCAAGGTTTTGACCGGCGGCGTCGACAGCAACGCGCTGCAACGTCCGAAGCGCTTTTTCGGCGCGGCCCGCAACATCGAAGAAGGCGGCTCGTTGACGATCATCGCAACCGCACTGATCGAAACCGGCAGCCGAATGGATGAAGTCATCTTCGAAGAGTTCAAAGGCACCGGCAACTGCGAAGTCGTGCTCGATCGCAAGGTTTCCGACAAGCGCGTGTTCCCGGCGATCGACATCTCGAAGTCGGGTACGCGCAAGGAAGAGTTGCTGGTACCGCGTGATCAGCTCAAGAAGATGTACGTTCTGCGCCGCATCCTCAACCCGATGGGCACGATGGACGCTGTGGAGTTCCTGGTCGACAAGTTGCGGTCCACCAAGTCCAACGGCGAGTTCTTCCAGAGCATGAATACTTGAGATCGGCCTGACGGCATGCTGGGCGGCGTTCGTCCGGCATGCTAACCTGCAGCAATGATCGCCTTACCGCAACATCACATGACTGCCGACGAGTTCCTAGCCTGGGCTGAGGCTCTGCCAAGAGAGGCAGGCGGCTTTGAACTGATGGACGGCAAAGTCATTGTTACGCGCGAGCCCGCGGGACAACAATCCGAGCGCTCCCAACATTGGGAAGCGAAGAGCGTGATCTATCGGGCGCTCCATGATGCAATCAAGCGTGCCGAACTGCCGTGCTATGCCACCCCTGATGGGGCTAGCGTCAAGATGGCGAATGATCGTGTGGTGGGACCCGACGCATTGGTTTATTGCGGCGAACGCGTACCGCCGGATAATCTGTATGTCCCTAATCCAATTATCGTTATTGAAGTTCTATCACCGAGTACAGCCAAGTACGTTGCCACTGATAAGCTCCTTGCATACTTCAACCATCCGTCTATTCAGCATTGCTTGATCGTTGATCCGGATAAGCCCCTGGTGATCCATCATCAGCGTGGAACAGCTGATCGATGGATGACGCGAATCGTGCCATCGGGCGAGCTTCGTCTTGACCCGCCCGGTCTCGATGTCGACCTGACAGAGCTGTTCGAGCGGAACTGAAATCCATGTCGCAGTCGCGTAACCATCTCGGTCAGCCGATCGGCGCGCCGGTAGCGAACTGGACGCCGCGTGCGCGTCCGCCTCACACACCGAT
>JANOOW010000621.1:0-4527 GCA_031421555.1 Hyphomicrobiaceae bacterium
AAACCCGCCGGCAGCGCCCTCGGTATTGAGCGATGCGCCTGCCGTGATCGGACCACCGGTCGCGTTTGCCTTGGCCGCGATCTCCGCCAGCGACAGAGGCTGGAACTCGCCTGCATTGGGTCCTGCCGGGCGTGCGTGACCGTTCTCCCAGACCACGGCCTCGGGATCGATCTTCCAGATCTTGGCAGCGCGCTGGCGCAAGCTCTCGATGACCTGCTCCGTCGATTTTGTGACGACGATGCCGGCAGCGAACGTCGCGCGGCTGCCACCGGTGAGGGCGCTGTAGCCGATCGAGCTGGTGTCGCCGATCAGTGCCTGCACGCGGCTGTAGTGGATGCCGAGTAGTTCCGCGGTAATGTTCATCATCGAAGCGCGCGATCCGCCGATGTCGGGATGGCCAGTGACGACGATCACCGAGCCATCTTCGTTGATGGTGACCTGGGCACTCGACTCTCCGCCCGCGTTGAACCAGAAGCCGCTTGCAACGCCACGTCCTTGATTAGGCCCGAGCGGCGCGCTGTAATGAGGATGCTCCATGGCGGCGCGGATCGTCTCTTCCAGCCCGATGCGTCCGAAAGTCGGTCCGTACGCAGCCTTGGTGCCCTGCTTCGCTGCATTCTTCAGCCGGAAAGCGAGCGGATCCAATTTGAGTGCCGCTGCGAGTTCGTCCATGACGCACTCGACTGGGTAGGCGCCAATCGGTGCGCCGGGTGCGCGGTAGGCTGTCGCCTTCGGCCGGTTTGATACGACGTCGAAGCCGGTGACTTGAACATTGGCAATGTCGTAGGGCGCAAACGAGCAGCCCACGGCGCCGCGAATCGGCGAGCCGGGGAATGCGCCAGCCTGGAGCCGGAACGTGGCGGAGGCAGCCGTGATTTGACCGTCCCTGGTCGCGCCGATCTTGACCGTGCTCGATGATCCTGATGTCGGCCCCCCGGCGTGGAACTCGTCCTGGCGTGACATCACGATCTTGACCGGCCGGCCGGATTGCCGCGATAGCTCGAGTGCGACCGGCTCCAGGTACACGACGGTCTTACCGCCGAAGCCGCCGCCGATTTCTGCAGGTATGGCGCGGACGGCGCTTTGCGGCAATCCGCTCAGATGAGCGCACATCGCACGCACCATGAAGTGACCTTGACTGCTACTCCAGATCGTCGCCTTGCCTTCGTGTGTGACGCTGACGAGACAGGCGTGCGGCTCAATGTAGCCCTGGTGCACGGGCTTGGTCTTGAAGCTGCGTTCGATGATGACATCGGCCTGCGCGAAGCCCGCTTCACAGTCGCCGAGTTTATGTTCGAGTTTGGCCGCGATGTTGGACGGCGTTTCGGACTTGCTGCCCGGTGCACGAATATGATCGTGCAGCACCGGCGCATCGGGCTTCATGGCGTCGTCGACGTCGATGACCCAAGGCAGCACTTCATAGTCGATCTCGATGAGTTTTGCCGCCGCCGCCGCGATCCGCGCCGTGCTGGCCGCAACGGCCGCCACCGGATGTCCGATGAACAGCGCCTTGTCGCGCGCCATGACCGACCGGCTGATCCATCGCATGTCGGCAATGCCGACCAGCACCGGCGTATCGAGCGGGAAGGCCACGAGGTCATGCCCCGTCATCACGGCTTTGACGCCCGGCAGCGCGCGCGCCTTTTCGAGATTTATCGATTTGATGCGCGCATGTGGATGCGGGCTGCGCAGCACGTGTCCCCACAACATTCCAGGCAGCGAGAAGTCAGACCCGTATGTTGCGCGGCCGGTCACCTTGTCTTCGCCATCCGGCCGCATGGTGCGCTGACCGATCCACTTATTGGCGGCCTTATCATCTGCAATCATTTCGCATTACCTATCTAGGGGCCGGCCTCGCGCCGCTGGTGAGCAGGGCCACACGGCGTGTCCGGGCGGAGATGTGAAGGCGAGGAACATACATGGCGAGTGGGCGTTGCAGGACCAGCCAGTCTTTGTTCCACAAGTTGAGCGATATGACAAAGCCAGATCCGTTAGCGCCCGGCAACATCCCCGGTCAGAACCCAGCCACCCCCGAACGTCTGCCGGGTCACCCGGCCGATGCTCCGCCAAAGGATTCGATGCCCGGTAACGAAGAGGAATTGGGCGGAAGGCCGACTTTCCTTTATCATGCGGGCGATATGGCGGCTGTCACGCTCGACTCGAGCGGAGCGAATTTGCCCGCGCCTCCCGGCGCCCAGCCTTGGGTGCTCTCCCGCTACTTCACTCTCGGTGTGCGCGATGTCGGCTTGGAGAATATGAGTCCCGAACCGATCATCCGCGGGGTTTATAGCGAGGGATATTATATGTGGCGGACAAACGACCCGTCGCACACCTCTGGAACGACCGATTGATATGGTTGCGTTCTGCCAAGATTGATGCCCGCATCGCTTTTTCAGCCACATTCGAGTTCCGCATCAGACGTTGCATGGCCCGAAACTTGCTTAGACAGCGCGTACTAACTAGCGCTGGCACAGCGAGGACAAGACTTATGTTTGGCGTACTAGCAACCGGTGCCCTGTTGGCGAACTTCGTTACCTATCCTGCGCTCGGCGACCGGGGCTTGGTGGTGCCCCGGAAAATCGAAACAGCGCCGCGCGTCGAGATGACGACCGACCTCGGGCCGATCGTCGAGATCGTCGTGCGCTGCCGGCGCGGAACCGCAATCATTTCCTATTCGAAGGTCGAGCGTCTTTTTTGCTCGCCGAAGCACAAATGCGAGAGGGCATTGGCACCGATCATCGCCCGTAGTTGCGGTTAGAAGCGGCGGCGCATCCACGACGCGTCGCCCCGAGCAATCAACGAGCCAAAGCTTTCAACAGCTGATCAAAATCTGCATCGTCACGGCCCGCTTCGGCACGCAGCCGGTCGGAAAACAGCGGTATGACTTCAGACCGCTTATCCTCGAGCGGCTGGATCTCGCCCGAGACCGTTTGGATTACAACCTTACGCTCGATTGTCGTGCCGTCCGAGAGCACCGCGATCACCCGCAGTTTGATTTCCTCGACATCGGCCGGCCGCTCACCGATCAGCACTTGGCCGCCTGCCCGGTCGAGCCAGCCTGGCAATGGGCGGCCGTCCGCCTGCATGACGCGATACTCGATGACGCGGGCATGGCTTGGGATCGCGGTGCTCGACAAGTTCACGATCAAGGTGCGATCGCGCACCATGCTGTCCATTACCACCTGAGCCGTGTTCGCTGTTTGCGGATCGGAAGCATACGTATAGCGCAACGAGAAGCCTGTTAGGCCTTCCGGATTCCAGGTCATCTCCGACCGGCCGAACTCACGTTCCAGCAAATGCTCGAGGCGCCAAACTGGATTTGTGTAACGCGGATCGACGTGGGAAATACCTCTCTGACCGCCAAGTCCACCGCCAAGATCACTGATCTGGTTCGCCGTTGCGACAATGATACCGCTGCTGGCGATACCGCCCACCGGTGACAAATCCGCCGAGGCGTTGCCTAGGGAGTTAATTCCCTGCACGGCTGCGACCACTGCACCTTCGGAAACGATCCCGGTGTTTGAGGGCAGAGTGCTACCTGCTCCGTCTGTTATGACGGTGGCCGGCCCGGCGGTATGAATATTCGGTGTCACCAACACCGTTGCAATCGCAGTCGCGGATCCACCCTGCCCGTCACTGACCGTATAAGTGATCGTAACCAGTCCAGCGAAACCTGGATCCGGCAGGAAGTTGAGCGATCCATCCGGATTGATCGTCACCGAGCCACTACTCGATGTGGCGCTGACGACCGTCAATGTATCCGTGTCGAGGCCGCCGTCGTGATCGTTTTCCAGCACCGGGATGCGAACCGCAGTATCCGGTTGGGTTCGGGCGCGATCGTCAGCGGCCACTGGTATCGGGTTGGTAAACCCGAATGTGACGATCGTCGAGACGGTGCCGCCGTGCCCGTCGTCCGCTGTGACGACGACATTATAGATGCCATCTCCGTTCGGGCCACCAGCCGACGCCGTAGATGCAGGTGTTCCGGTGAAGCTACCTGTCGCCGGATCAAAGGAAAGTCCTGGAGGCAAGGAGGCGGGATCGACGCGGAGAGTTAGGACATCGCCGGAGTCCGGATCAGCAAACACATTGCGCAAAGTGACGGGAGCAATCGCGGTTCCGTCAGCTCCCTGAGTAGGCGCAACGGGACGGCTAGGATCGGCGAGGATTGGCACGTCATTCTCGCCTATGACAGCGATCCTGACGACGGCTGTCGCAAAACCACCCTGGCCATCGGTGATTGCGTAGGTGAAGCCATCCGTACCGGTCTGGCCCACGCCCAAATGCAAGAATGCGCCATTGGGGTTGTAGACGTAGGTACCGTCCGCATTGAGCGTTAGCAGCGCGCCCGACGGTAATGTGATGGTGCTGCCTGCCACCAGGGCCACGCCGTTGACGGCGGTGACGGCGAGGGCATCGGTATCGGATGCGCCGTCGTGGTCGTTGAGGAGGACGGCGCCGGTGGCGGTGCCGTGCTCGGCGACGGTGTTGCCGTCGATGACGGCGACCGGCGGCGGATTGCCGAGG
>JANOOW010000622.1:0-4110 GCA_031421555.1 Hyphomicrobiaceae bacterium
ACCCGAAAGGCAGGTTGAAGATCTCAGCGCCCGCGAGTCTCAGCCGGCGGTTCGTTGCGCCCGCGATCTGCGACTTTGCTCGCCTCTTCCCCGATATCGACGTTCAGGTTGACGTCACTGACCGGGTGGTAAATCTGCAGGAGGAGGGGTACGACGTCGCGATCCGCTGCGGTGTGCTCACCGACAGCGCGTTGATCGCAAAGCGTTTGGCTTCGGATCGGCTGATCGTCGTCGCGTCGCCCGCCTACATCGAAGAGCATGGCATGCCGAAGACGCCGGCCGACCTGCCGGTTCACAAGTGCCTGATCCTCGGTGATGGATCATCGTCGGGTTTCGATCGTGAGAGCGAACCGCACAACATCCGCGTCAATGCGCGGCTGCGCTCCGACAACGGCGAGTTGCTGCGCCACGCGGCGCTCAAAGGTTTGGGCCTGCTTCGCACGTCGGAAATCCTGGCCGGTGACGATTTACGTGAAGGCCGTCTGGTGCGGGTGTTCGAGAAATACGAGTTGACCGCTGATGCGGCGATCTGGGCGGTATACCCGGGCCCGAAGCACGTACTGCCGAAGCTGCGCGTGTTCCTTGACTTCCTCGCCGAATGGTTCCGCATGGCACAGCAACGCCCCGGCGAAAGCGATCCCGCTGTTGCCGGGGAGCCGCAGCAAAGATCGCCAGCGGCACCCAAGTTCGTCGGCTGACGGTCTATCGTGGCAAAGCGCAACTTATCGTGCTGCCGGGCGCGGCGATAAAGCACCGATGCGGCTCAACACCCCGACGTTGGCATGTTGCGTTGCAAGGTTCGTCGACAATCTGCCACCCGTGGGGGCCTCGCCCGTCGCCCACGCCTTGAACTGCCGCCACAGATCCGTGAACAAAATGAAGCCGCGCGGCTCCTCGGAGAGCGGTACCTCGTACGGCGAGTAGCTGAACTTGTACTCGACGAACATCGACATGCGGCCGAAGTTGATCTCGACCCCGCCGAGGATCTGCGCGACGAATCCTGCGAACTGGTACTCATAGGTGCGGGTATTCTTGTCGGCGAAACCGATTTCCGTATGTGGCAGCGTTATGCCGCCACCCAGGCCAACGTAGGGGCGCAACGGTCCCGACAGCGCGCCGAGAGACGGCCAGCGGAACAGCCCGTTTAAGGTCAGCATGTTGTGCCCGTGGCTGAACTCGAGGTGACGGAACACCTTGCCGACCGGTGCCTTTGGTTCGACCGGTTTGCCATCTCGCGTGCCTGCGAATGCCGCCTCGTCCGACGCCACCGCGATCGCCTTCGCGTGGGTGAAATCGATCATGCTGCCAAAGCCGCCGATGGGCTGCCAGCGTTGCACGCGGATGCCGTAGTAGACCGGTGCATTGAATGGCCGCCCGATCCAGTTGAAATCTTTCACGGTCATATCCGTGCTGCCGGGCTTGGTGATTGCGACGGTACTGGGGTGCGTGTAGGTGACGCCACCGTATGCACCGGCGACGATATCGCGGGTGGCGGATCCAGCGCCCGGGCCGGTTGCCATCGCGGGTGTCACAGCACTTGTTGCGTGCTGCTTTCCGGTGTCCGTTTCGATTTCGTCACCCACCGCGCCAGCCATCATGTAGATGACGAGAGCTGCAGCACCAAAGAATGCTGGCAAGCGTCCGTCGAGCGGGTGACTGCAACGCGGAAACCCGGCAGCTCGGGTCGCAACCGGCGAAAATGACATTGGCTCAGGTCTCCCCGTGTTCGCAATTCAAATAGCGCACCCGGTGATCGCGCCCAACCTGCGGCAGCGTCGCATGATGGATTAGCGTGGATCAGCGTAGCCGGACCGTCACACGATCGACGCGGCCCCTGGCGTCTATCACCGACAGCTTGACGAAGCCCAAGCCTTTCGGATTCCACATCACTTCACGCGCGTTGCCGTCGAGCGGAAGCGGCGCACCGTCGGCCAGCCAAGTGAGCGGCAGCACGCCGCCATCGGCCTTCAGCAGCACCGGCGCATAGGCATCCTCGAGTTCCAAATCCGACCGGTCGGGCGGGAACGCGATCTGCACGGCGCTATCAAGATAGCCGCCGTCGTGCGCGATTTCACCCGGCTCCTGGAAGCGTTTGAGCGGCGGCGGCAAGTTAGCGCCGGTCGAGCGCACCGCAGCAGCCGGTGCCGGCGCAAGTGCAACGCGATCCGGACTCAGGCGCTGGAAAGCGTCGAACAGGATCGGTGCCGCAGCCGACCGGCCGGTCAGCCCCGGCGTTGCGGCGCTGTCGGGCCGGCCGACCCAGACGCCAATCGTATATCGGCCGTCATAGCCGATCGCCCAAGCGTCGCGGTAGCCGTACGATGTGCCCGTCTTGTAGGCGATGCGCCCGCCCTTTGCCGAGGACGGCGGCGGTGCGTCCTTCAAGATGTCCGTCACGTACCAGGCGGCAACGTTCGACAGCAACTGACGTGGCCTGGGACTTGCCGCCGGACGCTTTTCATCGCGCGAATGATAGAGCGTGACCGCATCGCCACCGCGCGCGAGCGCCGCATAAAGCGCTGTCATGTCATGCAGCCGCAGCCCAACGCCGCCGAGGGCAATCGCAAGCGTCGGCTCCGTCGTCTCCTTTGGCAACACGCCGGTGATGCCGATGCGGCGCATACGGCCCATCAATTTGCCGGGACCGACCGCGTTGAGCATCTTGACCGCTGGAATGTTGAGCGATCGTGCAAGCGCATCGCGCACCGTCACCGTGCCGTGGAACTCTTCATCGAAATTCTTTGGCGCATACGTGCCGAAGCGCACCGGCCGATCCTCGATCAGCGTTTCGGGATGGGCGAGCCCCGCTTCGAAGCCGAGGCCGTAGATGATCGGCTTCAACGTCGAACCCGGCGAGCGGACGCCGCGCACCATATCGACCGAGCCGAACCGGGTGTCGTCGAAGAAATCCGACGCGCCGACGTGCGCGATCACTTCGCCGGTCTTGTGATCGACTGCCAGGATCGCTGCCGATAATCGTTCGCCAAGGCCGCGTGCGTGGGTTTTCGCAAGGTCCTCCAGTTGGCCTTGCACTTGCGCGTCGAGTGTCAGCCGGTGGATATTCCGGGTTTCGTTAGCGGCCACCTCCGCCTCGGCGAGGTGTGGCGCCAGCCGTGGAAATTCGCGGCGCTGCGTCGGGATTGGCTCCGTGCCCGCTCGCTTTGCTTCGTCGCTGGTGATGACGCCGCTTGCCACCGCGCGTGCCAGCACGCGCGACCGGGCGCGCGATGCCGCCTGCGCAAACCGGTCTGGCCGGCGTGTCTCGGGCGCTTGTGGAATTGCGACCAGGAGGGCCGCCTCGCCGATCGACAACCGCTGCGGCTCCTTGCCGAAATAAGTAAGCGATGCCGCCCGCACACCCTCGATGTTGCCACCGAACGGCGCCATCCGCAGATAAAAACGCAGGATTTCCGCCTTGCTCAACCGTTGCTCGAGTTGCAGCGCCCGGATCGACTGCCGCAGCTTTCCCATGCCGGTACGTTCGTGCTCGCCTTGCAGGAGACGGGCGACCTGCATCGTCAGCGTCGAACCACCAGAGACGATGCGCCCGTATCGCACAGCGAGCCCAACGCCGCGCACGAGGGCCACCGGATCCACGCCATTATGGCTGTAGAAGCGCCGGTCCTCATAGGCGATCAACATGGCGATGTAGCGCGGATCGACGTGCGCCACTTCCACCGGCAGACGCCAGCGTCCTTGCGGCGTCGTAAACGCTCGCAACAGCCGGTCATGCCGGTCGACAACGGTCGGCGACAGCGCATCCGCCGCTTCGATCGGCGGCGGTCCCATCTGGTGCATGGCAAAGCGCACGGCACCGAAGGTCGATGCGATCAGCGCAACCGCCACCATCCCCCCCACCCCGGCCCTCCCCCTCCAGGGGGGAGGGAGGGAAGATAGTCGAGAGGCCTTCGTCGGACGCGACCGTATCTCACCAAAAACGGTGTCTTCCTCGCGCTTGGCGCGGGGACCCATCGGGCCTCGATTCCGGCTGAGGAGGAGGAAATTCGCTGACGCACCACGCGCTGACGCAAAGACCGATGCCAATCGAACCAGGGGTCCCCGGGCCAAGCGCGAGGATGACATTAGTGGGCGGGCGAATGGCTGTGGCTG
>JANOOW010000623.1:0-11834 GCA_031421555.1 Hyphomicrobiaceae bacterium
CAGCAGCCGCTCGAACTCGTCGATCAGGAATTCGCCTGTGTCGGAGATCGGGGCCCACTTGATCACGGCGCCACGGCGCTCACGCAGAAAATTCCACGGCACGATGTTGGAGTGGTGCTCCAGGATGGATAGAACGATCTCGTCGCCAGCGTTGACGTTGGCCGTGCCCCAGCTCTGGGCAACAATATTGACCGCTTCCGTCGCATTTTTGGCGAACACGATTTCTTCCGGCGCGCGTGCATTGAGAAAGCGCCGCGTTGTCTCGCGTGCATCTTCATACTTCTGCGTCGTCGCATTCGACAGGTGATGAATACCACGGTGCACGTTGGCGTATTCGTAGCGCATGGCATGATCCATGGCTTCGATCACGGCCTTCGGTTTCTGCGCCGACGACGCGTTGTCGAGATAAACGAGCGGACGGCCATGAACCTCACGAAACAGGATCGGAAACTCGGCACGGATCGCCTCCACGTCGAGCGGACGCGGGCTTTGCATCGATGGCGCCGTGTTGACCGCTGTCACTGCCATAAGTCTAAACCTTTGCTGCAAGCCAGGCCAAGGCGACATCGCTCATTGCTCTGCGAATTCCCGGGTTGTCGATTTTATCGATCGCGTCACCGGCAAAACTCTCGATTAGAAGTACGCGAGCCTGTGCCTCGGAAATGCCGCGCGACTGGCAATAGAAGATCATCATCGGGTCGAGTTCAGCGCACGTCGAGCCATGGCCGCATGCGACATCGTCGGCGTAGATTTCAAGCTCTGGCTTGCTGTCGAACTCGGCATCAGGTGACAACATCAGTGCTTGCGCCATTTGCTTTCCGTCGGTCTTTTGCGCAGCCTGGGCGACATACACCTTGCCCTGGAACACGGCACGGGCACGGCCGTCGATCACCGTCTTGAACAACTCGCGGCTTTGACAGGCTGGCGCGATGTGGCGGATTTCCATCGTCGTGTCGATGTGGTCCGCGTTGCGCCCCAAAACGACGCCGGCGAAGTCGAACTTGCTATCGCGGCCTTCCAGGCTCACGCGTATTTCGTTGCGGGCGAGACCGGCGCCCGGCGTCAATTGCGCTGCCCTATATAGCGCGTTGGCGCCTACTTTCACGTCCCAGTTCGACAGATGCACGCCGCCGGTTGCCCCCATTACCACCTTGACGTGATCGACAACGGCCCGGTCGGCGATCGACATCTCAAAGCGGCAGTTTGTCTGCACATCGCTCGTGCCAATCTGCGCGTGTACCTCGAGTATGGTCACGGATGCGCCAGCACCGATTTCAATGAGATTGCGCGTGGTGACCGCCGAGGGCACCGCTGCGGAACTCAGCATGACGATCATCAACGGCCGATCGACGGCGACCGAAGCTGGAATTTCGACGATTGCGCCGTCGGACGCGAAAGCGACATTCAACGCAGACACGGCGGTATCATCTGAACCTTCCGTAACCGCAAAGCGCGTTTCGGATGGACGTTTGCTCAGCGCGGAAACGCGCGCTCCTGCAACATCCGGGGGGGCGGACAAAGCGGGTGCGTACCGTCCATCGACGAAGACAAACCGCGCGCAATCGATCGCTGCAAAGGGTCCAAGCGCCACGGCTAAATGCGCAGCAGTAACCGGCGTGGCTGAACTGGCAGCAGGCGCTAAAGCCTCCTTCAGCGCCGCGCGCAAGTCGGTGTACTTCCACTCCTCGATCCGCCGATGTGGCAGTCCGAGAACGTTGAATCGCACCATCGCAGCCTTGCGTACCTCGGCATCGCCTGGCAACCCCGGCAGCACAGCTTCGAATTGCTCCGGGATCGCCCGCTCGGCTCTGGTTTTCATTACGGTGGTATTCATGTTCACGCCTCAATGACCAGCCGCGATCAGGCGGTCAGTCCGTCGTTTCATACTTAGTATAACGCACAGCGGGAGCTACTGGATTATGCCGCCAGGTTTTTGAAATCGGCGTAGCCGGATTTCTCGAGCTCGAGCGCAAGTTCCTTGCCGCCAGATTTCTGGATACGGCCATGTGCCAGCACGTGCACTTTGTCAGGCACGATATGATTAAGCAGACGCTGATAGTGGGTGATGACGACCATCGCGCGGTCCTTCGAGCGCAACGCGTTGACACCGTCGGACACGACCTTCAGCGCGTCGATATCGAGGCCGCTGTCGGTCTCGTCGAGCACGCAGAGGGAAGGCTGCAGCAGCGCCATCTGCAGAATCTCCGAGCGCTTCTTTTCGCCGCCGGAGAAGCCGACGTTGACCGGCCGCTTGAGCATGTCGATATCGATATTCAGCTCGGCGCCCTTTGCCTTAACAAGCTTCAAAAACTCAGGTGTGGTGAGTTCCTTGTTGCCGCGGCGTTTTGCGACCGCATTGACCGCCGTGCGCAGAAACGTGAGTCCCGCCACACCTGGAATTTCCATTGGATATTGGAAGGCCAAGAACACGCCGGCTGCGGCCCGCTCGTCGGCCGCCATTTCCAGGATGCTCTCGCCGTTCCACAGAATGTCGCCTTGCGTCACCTCATAATCGGGACGGCCCGCGAGCACGTAAGCAAGCGTCGACTTGCCTGAGCCGTTCGGCCCCATGATCGCGTGCACTTCACCCTTGGGCACGACGAGATCTAGGCCGGTGAGGATTGGCTTATCCTCAGCGGCGATCTTGACGTGCAAATTCTTGATCTCAAGCATGAACCTCACCTTGTGACTTCGCGAGCTGGAGCCGGTCGAAGAGCTCGCTCGCTTGTCGTTCTGCAGCGGCATGACGCGCGCGCAATGTTTCAACGGCCGTCTCGACCTTGGTCAGCAACACATAAATTTCCTTGCCGCCGCCCAACGCCACCTTTTGCTTCGTATCATCCAGGCGTTCAGCTGCCCGCATGGCCTCGGATTTTGTGCGATCTGCGATCGTCTCGGCCTTGAGCCAAGCCATTTCCAGTTTTTTGATTTCCAACGCCATTAAATCCTCCGCAAAATGTTACGGCGGTCGCATTCCCGGCTGCGATCGCCTACCGTTCGCTCATCTTCAGCGCCACTGTTGCAACTTGGACAAAGGTACATCGAGAAATCCAAGTGCGACAGTATGGCTCATTCTAGACCTGAAAATGGATGCTCGTCTATCGCGGAAGGCGCGGAGTGATTGTTTTACCCGAAACCTCGCATTTCGCTCAACCCACGCTTCCCTCGAGGCTGATGCCGATCAACTTCTGGCTTTCCGCCATGAACTCCATCGGCAGTTGCTGCAGAACATCGCGCACGAAGCCGTTGACGATCAACGCGATTGCTTCCTCTGAGGACAGCCCGCGCTGCATGCAATAAAACAGCTGATCGTCCGAGATTTTCGACGTCGTTGCCTCATGCTCGAAGTGGCAGGTCGAGTTTTTTGCTTCGATGTACGGCACCGTGTGCGCGCCGCACTTGTCGCCGATGAGCAAACTGTCGCAGTTGGTAAAGTTGCGCGCGCCAGTCGCTTTGCGATGCGCTGACACCAGACCGCGATAGGTGTTCTGCGAGACGCCCGCCGCTATACCCTTCGAGATGATCTTGCTTGAGGTGTTTTTGCCGAGATGAATCATCTTGGTGCCGCTGTCGACTTGCTGGTGGCCGTTCGATACGGCGATCGAGTAGAACTCGCCGCGTGAATTGTCACCGCGCAAAATGCAGCTCGGATACTTCCACGTAATGGCCGATCCGGTCTCGACCTGGGTCCAGCTAATCTTCGAGTTGTGCCCGCGGCAGTCGCCGCGCTTGGTCACGAAGTTATAGATACCACCTTTTCCGTTCTTATCGCCGGGATACCAATTCTGCACCGTCGAATACTTGATCTCGGCATCGTCGAGTGCGATCAGTTCGACGACCGCTGCGTGCAGTTGGTTCTCGTCGCGCATCGGCGCCGTGCAACCCTCTAGATAGGACACGTACGAGCCCTTGTCGGCAATAATCAGCGTACGCTCGAACTGACCGGTGTTCTGCTCGTTGATGCGGAAGTAGGTCGACAGCTCCATCGGGCAACGCACGCCCGGCGGAATGTAGACGAACGAGCCATCCGAAAACACGGCCGAGTTCATCGCGGCGTAGTAGTTGTCGGTCTGCGGCACGACCGTGCCCAGATACTTGCGGACCAGTTCGGGATGCTCTTTTAGCGCCTCGGAAATCGAGCAGAAGATGACCCCAACGCGGGCGAGTTCCTTCTTGAAGGTCGTCACCACCGACACGCTGTCGAACACCGCAT
This sequence comes from Hyphomicrobiaceae bacterium, assembly GCA_031421555.1. GTDB lineage: Bacteria > Pseudomonadota > Alphaproteobacteria > Rhizobiales > Hyphomicrobiaceae > JAKFWF01. Next base: position 4,214 of record JANOOW010000623.1, read on the forward strand.
CGACCGCAACCCGGCCAACCATGCTGGCATAACCGTCGTCGTTGGCGCCGATCGAGCTCGGCTCACCTTGCTTGCGAACACCAGCCAGCAGCTCCTGTTCCTTCAGCGGGATGCCGAGCTTGGCGTACATCTTCAACAACTCGGGATCGACGTCGGCGAGCGACTTCGGGCCGTCTGTCGTGCCTTTCGGCTGCGAATAGTAATAGAGATCCTGATAGTCGATCTTTGGATAGTGCACCTTGGCCCAAGTCGGCTCGGTCATCACAAGCCAACGGCGATAGGCTTCCAGACGCCACTGTAGCATCCAGTCCGGCTCACTTTTCTTGTTCGAAATATAGCGCACGATGTCTTCGGAGTGGCCCTTGGGCGCCTTCTCCGATTCGATATCGGTCGTAAACCCGTACTTGTACTGGTCAACGTCGATCTCTTTGACTTGGGCGATCGTCGCTTCGACGGCTGCCATAAATACTAGCTCCTCAACTTAGACTAAGCGACCGCACGCATCGCGCGCGGTTGGGTGACGACACCCCAGACCTCTAGAAACGTTTCGACATCCGCTTCAGATGAGTTCCATCCAAGACTAATGCGGATTGCATTGCTGGCGGCATCGGCCCCGAGACCCATCGCGGTGAGTACATGACTGGCACCCACTTTGCCGGACGAGCAGGCCGCACCCGCGCTCACCGCAATGCCCGCCAGATCGAGCTTGATAACCATGGTCTCGGCGAGGTGACCCGGCAAGGCGATCGACGTCGTATTGGGTAAGCGCGGCGATTTGCTTCCAACTATCATGGCGGACGGCGACATCTCAAGCAGCCCGGCCTCCAGTCGATCGCGCAGACCGGCGAGCCGCGTTGACGCGTCCGAGTCGGCGTTGACCGCTTCCGCTGCAGCTCCGAACCCTGCGATGCCAACCAAGTTCTCGGTACCAGCACGGCGGCGACGCTCCTGTCCGCCTCCGGTCATGAAACTTGCGAGCTTTACGCCATCGCGAATGATCAGCGCGCCAACGCCGGCCGGGCCGCCGAGCTTGTGGCTCGACAAACTCAGCGTATCGGCTCCAAGTGCTGCGAAATCAATCGGCATGCGGCCGGGAATTTGCACAGCATCCGTGTGGAGGTGAAGATTATGATTGCGGCATACCTCTGCCGTCGCGGCAACTGGCTGCAGCACGCCGGTTTCGTTATTTGCCATCTGCAGCACGACGAGCGTGCGCCCGCCAGCTTCAACGGCTGCCGCGCCGTACTTCGAGATCTCGCTATCGTCGATGAGGCCATCAGTCCCGACGGTCAAAGCGCGGTGCGATCCGCTCGCTCTGGCGACGGACCCGCGTACCGAGTCGTGCTCGATATCGGCCGACATAATTGTGGTCCATTCGCCCGAACCGATCACCCACGCGTTCGCCTCCGTAGCGCCGCTGGTAAAGACGACTTCGAGCGGTTTGCAGTTGACGAGCCGTGCCACCTGCTCGCGCGCCGTCTCGATGATCGCGCGCGCGCGCCGGCCTTCGTGATGCACCGACGATGGGTTGCCACATACGCCCATCGCCCCCGTGATCGCCACCGCCGCCTGAGGGCGTAGCGGCGCGGTCGCGTTATGATCAAGATATGTGCGATGCCGGCTCATGCGACAACGACTCCCGCAGTCTTAGCGACCGGGAGGGCGACCGTTTGGGAAACTGCCTGACCGGGCTTGATCGGCGCACCGTCGACAACGTCTTGCAACGACACACCCTGAAGGAATGAACGGATGTGATCGCCCAGCGCATGCCACAGGCCGTGCGTCAGACACTTCGACTCACCTAAACAGCCACCACCCTCGCCGCCCAAGTCGAGGCAGCGTGTCATCCGCGTCTCCTCTTCGACGGCGGTCATGATCTCGGATATGGCAATTTGGTTAGGGGGACGGGTGAGCTTGTAGCCGCCACTGCGCCCGCGCACGCTATCGACCAAGCCGCAGCGGCGAAGCTGGGCGAAGATCTGTTCCAAATAGGCGACGGAGAGGTGCTGGCGCTCGGCGATCGCGGAAAGCGCAACGGCCACATTGGCCCCGTGCTTCGCGAGATCGGTCATCGCCATGACCGCGTACCGGCCTCTCGTATTCAGCTCCATGGCGGCAACTCCTGCACTATCAGGCGAGCGGCTGATCGTGATGCTTGCACAAGACACCCTGCCTTGTGCTAAGACCCCAGCCCGACACACTGCTTTTCCGGGCTTGAACCGGCGCTGGCAGTTTCGAACTATTCTAATTCTTGAATAGAGGTATGGGAATTCCGAGCGCATAAGTCAAGTTTTGACTTCGAGTGCTGACGCAATTCCAGACCGACGACGACGCAAAAACGAGCTCGAGCCAGAAGGGCCCAAATTTCTCATGCCTGAACTAGTCATTGCCGGACCATCCGGCCGCCTTGAAGCGCGTTACCACCACGAGGCGGCAGCCGACGCGCCGATCGCGCTGATTCTGCACCCGCATCCACAGTTTGGCGGTACGATGAACAACCAGGTTGTCTATAACCTGTATTATGCCTTTGCCGAACGCGGGTTCTCGGTGCTGCGCTTCAACTTCCGCGGCGTTGGCCGCAGCCAGGGCACCTTTGACAACGGACCAGGCGAGTTGTCCGATGCCGCATCCGCGCTTGATTGGCTGCAGATCGCAAAGCCCGAGTCGCGCGCGTGCTGGATCGCCGGCGTATCGTTCGGCACCTGGATCGCGATGCAGTTGCTGATGCGCCGGCCGGAAATCGACGCGTTCGTGTGCGTCGCCCCGCCCGCCAATATGTACGACTACTCGTTCCTGGCGCCGTGCCCATCGTCGGGTCTGGTGATCAACGGCGAAAAGGATCGCGTGGTGCCGTCGGCCTCGGTTGCCGAGATGGCCGTCAAGACAAAGACGCAGCGCGGCATCAAGATCGAACATCAGATCGTGCCTGGCGCCAACCACTTCTTCGAAGGTGAGGACAAGCTTGCTGCGCTCAAAGCCTCGGTTGGCGAATACGTCGATCGCCGCTCGCTTGAACTGATCGCCAAGGAAAAAGAGAAGGCCGCGAAAGAGAAATAGTGTTCTACACGCCCGGCTTTTTTTATACCGCGCCCGGCGGCCGGCTTTTTGTTTGCGCCCGGCGACTCCCCTGCGGGGAGCCGGCCGCCGGGCGCGGTATTTTCACCGATGTCCGGTGTTGAGCTTGTTCTCCATGTACTGCGAATAGCGCGACATGCCGAAGCAGAACACCCAGAATATAATGCCGGCGAACACGTAGCCGGTCATCGCGGTCGACGGTGAGAACCACTTCGGGTCCGACATGTTTTGTTGCACGACGCCAAGCAGGTCGAACAACCCGATGATCAGCACGAGGCTCGTGTCTTTGAAAAGGCCAATGAAGCTCGACACGATATTGGGGATGACGACCTTCAGCGCCTGCGGCAACACGACGAGGCCCATCTTCTTGCCGTAGGACAAGCCGAGCGCATCCGCCGCTTCGAACTGACCGCGCGGAATGGCCTGCAGGCCGCCGCGAATGGTCTCGGCCATGTAGGCGCCAGAGAATAGCGACACGCCGATCAACGCGCGCAGGAGCTTGTCGACGTTTGTGCCGGGCGCCAGAAACAGCGGCAGCATCACGGACGACATGAACAGGATCGTGATCAGCGGCACGCCGCGCACGAACTCGATGAACCACACCGACATCCAGCGGGCCAAAGGCATTCTCGAACGTCGCCCCAGTGCCAGGATGACGCCGATCGGGAACGACATCGTTATGCCAACCGTCGCCACCACCAGCGTGACGAGCATACCGCCCCAGAATTGGGTTTCGACCACCGGCAGGCTGATCAACCCGCTAAAGTTGAAAAACCAGCCGAGCATGACGAACCACGAGATGAACGCCAACGGTGCGGCTCCAGCGGTGGCGAGCGTTCTTGTTGCAGCCGATGCACCGATCAGGCGGGGCCCAAGCACCAGCAGGACAGTCGCCGTTACGATGGCAACGCCGATCCAATCCCACTTGTCACCGAACCTCGCACCAGGAGTCGAGCCGGTGAGCAGCCAGTAGGCCAGACCGGGGAAAATACCGAATACGAAGAGTGCGGTCCACTTCTTGCCCGGTATCGGCGGCACCATCAGTGGGATGAGACCGGCGGCAGCCATCAGATATGTCAGATTGACGCGCCAGCGTTCGGCGTCTGGATAGCGCCCGTACATGAATTGGCCGAATTTGGCTTTGATGAATGGCCAACAGGCGCCCGTACCCTCAGCCTGACAGGCAGTTCCGTCCTTGCCGTCCCAAACAGCGGTGAACACGGTCCAGTCGAGGATGCCTTTCACGGCATAATAGCAGATCCACAGGCCGATCAGCGTAAGGATGCTGTTACCGGCGCTGGAGAAAAGGTTCTGCCGCAACCATGCAACGGGGCCCACCATGTTGCGCGGTGCGGGGAGGACAGTGCCCGGTGCTTCTGCGATTGCCATTGCCTGATCCTCAGCGCTCGACCAGCGCAACCCGCGCATTGAACCAATTCATAAAGGCGGACGTCACCAGGCTGAACGTCAGATATACGCCCATGGTGATGAGAATGATCTCGACTGCTTGCCCGGTCTGATTGAGCATCGTGCCGGTGACGCTGACCAATTCGGGATAGGCGATGGCCAAGCCGAGCGACGAGTTCTTGGTGAGATTGAGGTATTGGCTCGTCAGCGGCGGAATGACGATTCGCATTGCTTGCGGGACGACGACGAGGCGCAGCGCTTGGCTCGGCTGAAGCCCAAGGGCGGCCGCAGCTTCCTTCTGCCCTTTGGACACAGCCAGGATACCGGCGCGCACGATTTCGGCGATGAAGCTTGCCGTATAAAGGCTCAAGCCGAACAGCAGCGCCAGAAACTCCGGCAGGACCACGACGCCACCGGTAAAGTTGAACGCCCCCTTTTGGGGATAATTGAACGAGAGCGGCCGGTCCATTACTAGAAACACCACCAGCGGCATTAGGAAAACCAGGCCAATCGTGGTCCAGAGAACGGGGAATTGCTGACCGGTCAGCAGCCGGCGGCGCCTTGCCCAGAGGCCAACGAGAATGCTGAGCGCAAACCCCGCCAAGAAGGTTAATTCAACGTAACCAAGTCCCGGTTCTGGAACCGGCCATGGCATATTGAGGCCGCGATTGCTGAGAAAGGATCCGCCCGGGAACTCGTAGGCCTGCCGGGCTTGCGGCAGCACTTTGAGCACGGCGAAATACCAAAAAAATAATTGCAACAGCAGCGGCATGTTGCGCAGCAACTCGACGTAAACGGTGCTCAGCCGCGCGATCAACCAGTTGCTGGAGAGCCTGCCGACGCCGACGATAAATCCAATGATCGTTGCCAGCACGATGCCGATCGCCGCGACCAGCAGCGTGTTCCACATGCCGATCCAGAACGCGGCGCCATAGGTCGATGTGGCGGAATAGGGGGTTAAGGTCTGACCGATGTCGAAGCCCGACGTGCGGTCCCAGAAGCCAAGACCTGACGCGATGTTCAATCGGCGCATATTCTCGGCGGCATTGGTTACGATGGTATAGAAGAACAGCACGAGCGCTGCCACAAGAACCACCTGATAAATTATCTGGCGGACTTCCGGGCGATAGAGAAGGCTCGCCTTCGCGGCCTCGTTCCCAATTGAAGTTGTACTGGTGACGGCCATCTTAGCCTGCCTTCATACCTTCATAAGCGCTTTACGTGGTAGTAAGAACGCCAGCCCTGTGGGGCCGGCGTTCCTTCAGTGTCGCCTTAGCGGACTGGCGGAGCGTATTGCAGGCCGCCCTGCGTCCAGAGCTTGTTCTGGCCACGCTCAATGTTGATCGGCGTGTTCGGACCGAAGTGACGATCGTACACCTCGCCGTAGTTGCCGACCTTCTTGGCGATCTGATAGGCCCAGTCGTTGGCGACGCCAAGACCCTTGCCGAACTCGCCTTCGGTGCCGAGCAGACGCTTGATGTCCGGATTGGTGGACTTCATCATTTCATCGACGTTGGCCTGCGTGATGCCGGCCTCCTCCAGGTTCAACATGGCGAAGTAGACCCACTTCGCGAGCGTGAAGAACTGGCTGTCGCCCTGGCGAACCACAGGCCCGAGCGGCTCCTTGGAGATGATGTCGGGTAGGACGACGGCATCGGCTGGGCTTTTAAGCTTGGTGCGCTCGGCGGCAAGGCCCGAACGGTCGTTGGTGTAGGCATCGCAACGGCCGGAGTCGAAAGCTGCAACGCTTTCGTCGGCCTTTTCGAATACCACCGGCTTATAGGTGATCTTGTTGGTGCGAAAGAAGTCGGCAAGGTTGAGCTCGGTCGTGGTGCCGGTCTGAACGCAAACGGACGCGCCGTTGAGTTCCTTGGCGGACTTGACGCCCAGCGCCTTCTTCACCATGAAGCCTTGGCCGTCATAGAAGGTCACGCCGGCGAAGGTCATGCCCATCGAACTGTCGCGGCTCATAGTCCAGGTCGTTGTGCGCGAAAGCAGGTCGACTTCGCCAGACTGCAGAGCGGTAAAGCGCTCTTTCGAGGTGAGAGGCTTAAAGGTCACCTTGTTCGGGTCGTTGAAGATGGCCACGGCAAGCGCGCGGCAATAGTCCACGTCGAGACCTGTCCACACCCCCTTGTCGTCGGGCTGGGCATAGCCTGGGACGCCGGGGCTTACGCCGCACAGAAGCGTGCCGCGGGCTTTGACGGCATCAAGGATCTTTCCTTGAGCCATCGCGCCCGTTGCGCCGGCAATGACGGCCAATGCGGCCAAACCTGCAAATTTCAGACTTTTCATAGGTACGTTTCTCCCGTCCTCACTGGACATTTACGTCGACTGACGCGCCACACTTCGCTCGCCGCCGCCGGCCGGATCATACCCGCTTCGACTGCGAACGTCTTGACAGTTGGATGGCTGTTTCGCGACTTCGAAACCGCTCATGAACACCCACCTGAACAAAACCTACCGGCCTTGCAGCCGATGCCGCAACATCCCTTTTCAGTGATTGAGGATTTGCGACAAGAACAACTTTGTACGTTCCGATTTCGGGTTCGCAAAGAATTCCTTCGGCGGCCCCTGCTCAACGATTTCGCCGCGGTCCATGAAGATGACGCGATCGGCGACTGAGCGGGCAAAGCCCATTTCGTGCGTCACACAGATCATCGTCATACCGGAACGCGCCAGCTCGATCATGGTATCGAGTACCTCCTTGACCATCTCCGGGTCGAGCGCCGACGTCGGCTCGTCGAACAGCATGATGCGCGGCTGCATGCAAAGCGCACGCGCGATCGCAACGCGCTGCTGCTGGCCGCCGGAAAGCTGGCCTGGATACTTGTGCGCTTGCTCCGGAATGCGCACGCGGGTGAGGTATTGCATGGCTAGCGCCTCGGCCTCTGCTCTCGGCATCTTGCGAACCCACGTGGGGGCGAGGCAGAGATTATCGAGGATGGTCAAATGCGGAAACAGGTTGAAGCTCTGGAACACCATGCCAACTTCAGAGCGGATTTTGTCGACGTTGCGCACGTCGTTGGTGAGTTCCACGCCATCGACGATGATGCTGCCCTTCTGGTGCTCTTCCAGGCGATTGATGCATCGAATGAGCGTCGACTTGCCGGACCCTGACGGACCGCATATGACGATT